>QWPB01000030.1 GCA_003671275.1 Planctomycetota bacterium
CACCGACCGAGACCGACGGCGAGGAGAATCTCCACCCACACCGGCCCGGACCCGATTTTCTGCATCTCACCGGCTTGACAATCCGTTCTTCATAGATGGCGGGGTGGCCCTGATTGAGTCGCTTTGGACCCAACCGCAGCCACCCACCAGAAGGGACAGTTCAATCGGCGCCACCCCGCGCCCAAAAGAAGACATAGGTGGCCGGTGCGGGAAATGTCCAACATTCATCGGGCTTGACCACATGACCAAAGTCACGCCTTCCCGGCTCGACCTCCACTGTTCTTCACAGGTTCACCCCGCGGTATCTCACTTCAAAGCCCTGTCAATCGCCTCCAGTTCCAGTCGGGTGTCTTCTCCGGCTACAATCACTCCGCCCGTTGATTGCTCGACTCAGGAGTTCCCGATGCGTCCCCTTCTCCGACAGGTCTTTGTCATGTCGTTACTGGCCTCGTTGGTTTCGGCCGCTCCCCCGGTCTCGAAGAAAATCGACCACGTCGATGAGTACCATGGAACGAAGGTCGCCGACCCTTATCGCTGGCTCGAGGACGATGTCCGCACCTCCAAAGAAGTCGCCGACTGGGTGACAGAGCAGAACAAGATGACGTTCGCCTTTCTCGAATCGATCCCGCAGCGAGCCGCGATTCAGAAGCGGCTGACGGAGCTGTGGAACTTTGAGCGCGTCTCGCCCCCCTCGCAGTCGGGCGGGCGGTATTTCTTCTCCAAGAACAACGGCCTGCAGAACCAGGCTGTACTGTACGTGCAGGACAGCCCCACGTCCGAGCCGCGCGTGCTGATCGATCCGAACGCGTGGACGAAGGACGGAACCGCAGCTCTCGGCACCGTGCGAGTCAGCCCAGATGGGCGGTATGCGGCCTTCAGTCGACAGGAAGCGGGCTCCGACTGGAGCACCGTCCGCATCCTGAATGTCGCCAGCGGTGAGGAACTGGCCGAGGAGCTGAAGTGGATCAAGTTCAGCAGCCCGGAGTGGACACCCGATGGGCGCGGGTTCTTTTACTCACGGTTCCCGGCCCCAGCTGAGGGCCAGGCGTTCCAAAATCTGAACCTGAACAATCAGGTCTACTACCACCGGATCGGCACTCCGCAGGCCGATGACGTGCTGGTCTATCAGCGGCCCGATCATCCCGACTGGGGCTTCTCCAGTAGTGTCTCCGAGGACGGACGTTACCTCGTCATCACGATCCATGTCGGGACCGACGATCGTTACCGGGTCGAGTACAAGGACCTCCACGAGCCGTTCGGCATGGTGGTGCCGCTGATCGAACACTTCGATCACGAGTATTCCTTCATCGGCAACGATGGCCCGCTGTTCTACTTCCGGACCTCGTTCAACGCCCCCCGCAAGCGGATCATCGCCATCGATATCCGCAACCCCCAGCCCGAGAACTACCGCGAGATCCTCGCCGAACAGCCCGAGGTGATGGACAACGTCTCAATCATCGGGAACCAGTTCCTTGTTGAGACTCTCAAAGACGCCAAGACCGAAGTGAACCTGTACGGCATGGATGGTCGGCACGTCCGCAAACTCGCACTGCCGGGGATCGGCACAGCCAGCGGGTTCAGCGGCAAACGCTCCGACACCGAAACGTTCTACGCCTTCAGCAGCTTCAACACCCCGGCCAGCATCTTCAAGTACGACCTGCTGACCGGGCAGAGCCAACTCTGGAAGGCTCCGACCACGCTCGTGAAGCCTGATGACTATCAGGTCGATCAGGTCTTCTACCAGAGTAAGGACGGCACGCGGGTGCCAATGTTCCTGGCCTACAAGAAGGGGCTCCAGCGCGACGGCTCGAACCCGACGCTGCTGTACGGGTATGGCGGCTTCAACATCCCGCTGACGCCGACGTTCTCGGTTTCGCGGCTGCAGTGGATGGAGATGGGTGGCATCCTGGCTGTCGCCAACCTCCGCGGCGGCGGCGAGTACGGCGAGACCTGGCACAAGGCCGGAACCAAGCTCAAGAAGCAGAACGTCTTCGATGACTTCATCGCAGCTGCGGAGTACCTGATCGCGGAGAAGTACACACGGACCGACAAGCTGGCGATCCAGGGCGGCAGCAACGGCGGCCTGCTGGTCGGAGCCTGCCTGACTCAGCGTCCCGACCTGTTCGGAGCCTGCCTCCCCGCTGTCGGCGTGATGGATATGCTGCGGTTCCAGAAGTTCACCGCCGGCCGGTACTGGACCGACGACTTCGGCTCATCCGACAACGCGGACGAGTTCGTCGCCCTGCTCAAGTACAGCCCGTACCACAACTGCAAACCGGGCGTAAAGTACCCGCCCACGATGGTCACCACCGCCGACACCGACGACCGCGTCGTCCCCGGCCACAGCTTCAAATTCGCCGCCGCCCTGCAAGAGGCCCAAGCTGGCGACAAACCGATTCTGATCCGCATCGAAACCCGCGCCGGCCACGGAGCCGGGAAGCCGACCGCGAAGATCATTGAGGAGACAGCCGACCAGTGGGCGTTTCTGGTGAAAGTTCTTGGATTCGATCCAAAACTTCCGTAACGAGCCGGATGCGTCAGCGCCCGGATATCTCGTCACACGTTGTTCGCTCCGGGCGCACACGCCTCCGGCTCGTTGTCGTTTCCGTGGGAGACTTTCGAAGGCTGTGTGGCTGTTGACGAACACCTGCTATGGCAACTGGCTCCTTGGTACTCTCGAAAATGTCCGAGATCACTCATCCACGGGAAAGGCCCTCGCGGGGCCGCCGTCGGCGTTTTTGCCGGGGACGGAGGGGGGCCAGGATCTGATCGCACTCGGCCTGGGTCATGAAGTCCCACCGCTTCATGCGGACGGTCGACTCGGCTCGTAAGCGGAGGTTCTTCCAGATCTCCCGGCGCAGCGGAACCTCGCACTGCGGCAGCCGCTCGATCAGCACCGCTCGGTTCCCGGCATGCCGGGTGAGCATCGAGAGCGAGTCCCACCGCAGGACCTTGTCGGCCTTCAGGATTTCTTTCGCCCACCACCACTCAAGCGCTTCCGGCGAACACCGGTCATGCTCATCGAGCCGCAACAACGTCTCGACCGCCACCCGCCGACATTGGGGCGGGAGCTTCGCCGTAAACGGCGTTCAAAGACAGAAGGGCGATGAGCGAAACTTCACGATGAGTTTCTCACAGGGACACGTCTTAGTCGCCTGGCTGGGCCGACGTGTTGGGATGGTCAGTGGCAGAGTCTATTGATCTCGCCATGAGTTCCCAAGTTTAGCAACCAAACTTGACAATCCGGAGGGGGGGGGTAGATTAGCGAATATTACTTTCAGTCGTTCAGAGTGGGGTTGCGATGAGTGCCCAGCCAGAGAACGGAATTTGTATTTTAGCCGTAAGCCCGAGGCGTGAGCAACACACCTCGGGGTTTACGATGATCGAGTTACTGGTGGCGCTGTCGGTGATTGGATTATTGATCGCCTTGCTGCTCCCTGCCGTGCAGTCCTCGCGTGAGGCAGCGCGGCGTTCGCAGTGCAGTTCGCAACTGCGGCAGATCGGGTTAGCCATTCATAATTATGAAGCATCGTATCGTTGCGTCCCGTTCAGCGGATCAATACGAAGTTCATTTTTGGTTTCGATCCTTCCGCAACTCGACCAGCAAGCTTTGCTCAACCGGTTTGACCAAGTGTATCAACGAAGATGGCTGGAGAATCACCGCATTGCGTTGTACGAATGTCCGTCCGATCCCAATATCGATGCGTTCCCATATCGGACGAGTTACTTAGGAAATTTTGGTCACGGCTATCTCCGTCACGGGTTCAATGGAACTGTAGGCCATAGTCATCTCGCTTTCTCTCAGATCACGGACGGGCTTTCGAACACGGCGATCGTCTCTGAATCAATCAGTCAGTCTTCGTGGAAGTCGCGGATGTATGACACTCCTGTGCATTACCCCGACCCGAGTCAATTGGAACTCTTGATTGTCGCCTGCCGCGCTGCGGCCAATACCCGCACGAGATGGTTTTACCATGTCGGGGGAAATTGGACAGAAACGCTGATGGGTTGCCTCTACACACACACGCTCTACCCGAACGATGTCAGTTGCACAAATAATTGGAATGATCAACAAGGGATTCTCTCTCCGGGGAGTCACCATCCCGGAGGAGTCAACTTGCTGTTTGCCGATGGGCACTTGCAGTTTGTGCCATCGGAAATCGATCTGTTCGTGTGGCGCGGACTCGGGGATCGCCAGGGTGGCGAGCCCCCCGGGACGTTCTGGGTCGTTGCAGGGGCATTCGATGAGAACCCAGTCTAAGAGCAGTATTGATGAGTCCGGCGTGAGCGAGCAACGCACTACGGGATTCACGATAGTGGAGTTACTGGTAGCGATTTCGGTGATTGGATTGCTGATCGCCTTGTTGCTCCCCGCCGTACAGTCTTCGCGAGAGGCAGCGCGACGCTCGCAATGCGCTTCGCAGTTACGGCAGATCGGTTTGGCGTTTCATAACTATGAAGCGACTCATCGTTGTGTGCCGCATAACGATTCACTTCGACGTTCTTTTCTCGTTTCGATTCTGCCGCAACTCGACCAGCAAGCGTTACTCAATCAGTTTGACCAAGTCTACCAACGAAGAGGACTTGAGGATCACCGCATAGCGCTCTACGAATGTCCGTCAGATCCCGACATTGATGCGTACCCGATTCGGACGAGCTATCTAGGAAACTTCGGTCACAGCTTCCTTCGTCACGGATTTAATGGAGTTTTTGGAAATCGATTCGGTTCACTCGCCCTCTCGGAAATTACCGATGGGCTCTCCAACACGGCTATTGTTAGCGAGTCGATCGGTCATTCCTCGTGGAAGTCACGGATGTATAAAACCCCGGTGCATTACCCCGACCCGAGTCAATTGGAACTCATGATTGTCGACTGCCGTGCGGCGGCCAATGCTCGCACGAGTTGGCTTTACACTGTCGGGTCCAATTGGACCGAACCTTTGATGGGGTGCCTCTACACACACACGCTCTACCCGAACGATGTGAGTTGTACGAATGAGTGGAACAACATGGAGGGGATTCTGTCTCCGGGGAGTCAGCATCCTGGTGGAGTCAATTTACTGTTTGCCGATGGACACTTGCAGTTTGTCCCATCGGAAATCGATCTGTTCGTGTGGCGCGGACTCGGGGATCGTCATGGTGGCGAGCCCCCCGGGACTTTCTAGGTCTTGGTCTGAGGAGAACTTCGATGTCGATGAAACTGTTGATGCCAATTCTGTTCGTGTGCCTGTCGGTCGGCGTGTCATGGGGCTGGACAATCAATAGTCCAGAAGAAGATGCGAGTTACTTTGATATCGCCACTATCGCGTGCTCCGGAACAGGCTTTCCAGACTCTGCGGGAGTGGTGGAAATCAAGAACGCTGCGAATGTCATCATGGATTCAAAAGGGTTCACCTGGGAGGAAGAGACTGACTGGGACGCTGACATGGAGCCTCCACAGCGTGGATGGACTGAAGGCCTCGCAACCGTGGAACTTTTTGAAGTCGCTGGCAACTCCAAGACGAGGAAAAGAGTTAGATTCATCACCATAGTGGAGCCAGAGTAATCCAACGACGACGGGTACTTGTGTACGAGGATGCCGACTACGTCGGCATCCTCTCTTTTGGACCGTTACTCTACGGTGATCTCACATGCGAATTCCACATATTCCCCTCATTTGCTTCTTGCTGGGATGCTCTTCCCCTAACGACGAATTGCAGCCGCTTCCTGACCTCAAGGGACCATCTGTGGTGGCACCTCTCGTCCCGAAACCGGTGTATGTGCAACTGCCTCCGCCAGAGCTTGCTGACCAAACGCTGGCGATCGTCGGGACGGACGGGCAGTTCGTCGACAGTTGTCGACGTAACGAGAAAGTCACGATTCTTTACAAGTTCCGCGTTCCCAAACAGTCTCTCCCCGAGAACGTCAGATTTCCCGGAAATTCCGATCGAGTGATGATCGTCCTGGCGATCAAGATGGCTGATGGCAAGATCGTTAATGCCGGAAGCAAAATCACGACGCTCAAAAAAAATGCAGAGGGATTTCACGTCGTTCAAGTTGAATTGAAAGCCCCTCCAATGCCTCCCAATGGAAGACCCTCGCGCCCCGGGTGGATGTTGCAGGCCAAACTCATGCGCGATTCGCCCGGTCAAGACCCAGTCATCACGAAAGAGGTCCCCATCACGTTACTCGATACGATTGACAAGGCACCGGACTGATCGATGTGGCATTGAGGTTTCTTGCAACCGAGATCGTAGAAGCTTGCGGGCGTCGAAGCACCGGATTCGGAGAGTCCGGCGACCATCACTTCCCGGCCACGACCAGCGGCAGTTCTTTGGCTCCGCTCTGCGGCTGGCGAGTCAACAGTTCACTCAATTGGAACTGGTAGTAGGGCTGCTCGGCAGCGGGAGTTTTGTCGGAACCGGCGTTGGCGACCCAGAATTTGGTCGATTTCGGTTCGAACAGCACATTGTGCAGGTTCGACTTCATGGCGACCGGGCGGTCCATCAAGGCGAGCGCCTTCTCCGCCGTGAATGTGCCGTGACCGGCCTTCACGCGGGCGACCAGTTCGTCGTAGCGACTGCCTGCGGACAGGAGGGCGCATTGCGGCACCGGCTTCGGCAGGAGTTCATGTCCCACGCCGGGGCGGATCACCTGCATTACGTTCCAACTGGCCTCCATGCCGACCGCTTCGTTGGTCTTGGAATCGGAGACGACATAGTAGTATTGGCACGTGCGGGGATTGTCGCGAAAGACCGCCAGCACATCATTCAGCGTGTGGCCTTTCTCCAGTCCTTCGCGGACCAGAAACGCCATCGGAACGCCTTGCCAATGGCCCAGGCCGCCGCCCCCCATCTCGCCGATCGCGACATGCTCGGCGTTCATTCCCGTGACGGACCCGACGAACCCGGCATACGAGACATTCACGAACGGAATGCCACCATCCGGTTCCCCCACGATGATGACCGCGTGTTCCTGCAGGCCCCAATCGATGGCATAGTCGAGCACTCGCCCATGGTAGAGCGTGCCGTCCGCAGTTGCCTGGTCCATCAAGGCAAAGCCGCTGCAATGGAACAGCTCGGGGATGAAGTTCGCCATCTTGGCCTCTTCGGGGTCTAGCCCCGATCCCGCCGAGAGTCCTGCGATCTCATCAAAATACTTCTGCGGGATAAACCTGGATTGAATCGCAATGATCGACTGGATGGCATCCCGCGGCTTGAGCTTGATCGGCCCGAACTTCACCAGTTCCTGACCGCCCTCAATGTTGAGGAGGCGGTTCATGTTCTGCTGCACGCTGTCCCGTAACAAGGCCCCATGCTGATACCCCATCTCGTAGGGAGTGCCCTTCAGATGCAGTACCGGGTAGCCGTTGATCTCCTCCAGCCAGCCCGCGCCACAACGGGCGATGGTCTGCCCTTCGGTACCGGTGATGATCCGCCTCGTCTCCGGAATGGGTGAGCGGTCTTCGGCATGGAGTGCGAAACTGGATCCCAGGACGCACAGGGTAAACAGAAGCCATCGCATCTGTGTGGCACTCCTTTTCAGCAGGGAATCTGCTCGTCAGATTCAGGAACAGGTTTTCAGGGTATCACAGATCGAGATCGATCGATACTCATTGTTTTGGGGAGCCACAGGGCGGGGCGGCTGGTCTACATCCTGTCTCCGTTTGCTATTCACCCGCCGGAACCCGATAATCTCCGCCCACGGTTGAAGTTCGACCGTCCTCCCCTCCCCCCACAGACGCGCCGAGTCCGATCATGATGCTGACCGGGCGGATGTTCAGGAACCAACACATGAAACGACTTGCCTTCATTCTGGGCTGCGGCTTATGGGCCGGTACGCTTCTGGCGGAAGATGCCCCCAAGACCGATGCTCCCAAGGTTGAATCTGCCGCCGAGACAAAAATCATCGATGCGGGGGCACTGAAGCTGACCGTTCCGACCACCTGGAAGCCGCAGCCGGCGTCGAACAATCTGCGTTTGGCGCAGTTTGCAATCAGTGCTGTCGAAGGGGATTCGGAAGGCGGCGAGCTGGTTGTGTTTCCTCCGTTCGGGGGATCCCGGGAAGCTAACATCTCCCGCTGGATCGAACAGTTCGAAGGCGAAGGCCGCCAGGTCGCCATGACCCAAGGAACCTGCCCGCAAGGGGAGTACGTGCTGGTTGATATCAGCGGGACCTATAAGAAACCGATTGGTCCACCGATCGCTCGCAAGTCGACGGCCGCACCGGGTTACCGCATGCTGGCCGTCATGCTGACCGTGAAGGATGAAAAGGAAGGCGGCAACTACTTCCTGAAGTTGACCGCCCCGGAAAAGACAACGGCCGCTAACGAAGTCGCCGTGCGAAACGCTATCGCAGCTGACAAGGCCAAGGAAACCAAGTACGAGTTCCCGGCCAACTGACCGGAGATCGCTTCGGCGACTGGATGAAGCAAGGCGGTGAAGGATTCCTCACCGCCTTGTGCATTGAGGGGCCCCGAACACGCCCCTCCTAAAGCCCGGCATGTTCTCCGGGTTCGCGGCACTGCACGGCCGCCTGCTGCATCGCCTGAGCCAATTGGGACAATGCTGGCAAGGCCACGTTGATGGCCTCGAACATCGGTCGAAGATGCTCCTCCTCAAAACGATGGGAGGCGGAATCATTCCAGAGATCGCGTGTCGTGCTCCAGGCCAGCTGGAGTTGCAGCGCAGCTTCCTGCAGCCGACCGCTGGCGGCGACGATATTGCCGGGTTGCATGGGGTTTCCTCAGCGGGTTATTCCGGATTCCAAACCAACGGAGGTCCATCGAGTCGAGCATTGTATCGCTGTCGGAATTCGAAGAACCGGGTGGTCACCGCTTGCTGAGATGTTTGAACAGCGGCTCCGAATCGAAGTGCCTGCTGCGAAGCATCGTCCAGTGAGAGTGCCTTGGTCACTTGAAGAATTTCCTGGACCTGCGGGTCTGCCTCCAGCCGTTTGAGTTCGTCGGCCTTGATCGTTGAAGGGTCGGTGGTCACTTCGTCCGACCAGATGGGATGCCACTGGCCATCGGCGAGTCTGGCCCAAAAGTGGATCGACACTGTGGCCGGCCCGCCCCCGGTGATCCGGGGAATGCGAGTGACACTGAACCCTGAGCGGTTGAGCTTCCGAGCTTGTTCCGTCGCCTGCATTTTCCAGTCAGTGGGCGGGGCGGGGGCCGGGTTCCCCAGACCGAGCCCCAGCGCTCCTAACTCGCTGGCCAGTGTTTCGCCAGCTGTCGATGCCAGCAGGGAGGACAGGTCAGGCTTTTCGGCCCCTGATCCAGTGCGGAAAAGCAGATTCCCCGTCCCCTGGAACTCCAGCGGATCGCCGTACTCATATTCGAAGATCGCCTGCCGGGCCGCCCATTCGTCGGCTGATTGCGGTTCGCCAGCGGGCAACCGCCCCGAAAGATCAACACGCTGCGTGGCCCAGTCAGGGACCGCTTTTTCAACTTCTGGCTTGAGGGCCGTGATCGTGGATTGCTCCACGCGGTCGAGTTGCTGGGACCAGGCCACCATCGCGACTTGTCGTGCGGGGGCACCGGCGGTGAATACCCGGCGGACCCGATCAGTTGGAATGCGAAGGAGAACAAACTGCGTCGGCTCGGGGGGGGCCTCCGGCAACTTTTTGAGGCGGGCCAGATCTCCCTGTAGTACGGTTCGCAGACGGGGCTGATTCGCTTGAGCGGCGATCCAGCTCTCGATCCGCGTGAGGAGTTCCTGGTGCGCGGCGGCTTGCCGTTGGGCGGCTTCCTGATCAGCGGTTTCCAGCATCGCAGGCTGGACTGTCCGCAGCCAGGATCGCTGCACGGCGATTTGCAGATCCGAGGGATCTCGACGAAGTACCGCTCCCCGCAGCTCCACGCCGCCTTTTACCTGGATGATATCAACGCCGTACCGTTGGGCATCCCGAGCCGTCATCTCTTCTGCCGCCAGCGGAAGGGACACCAGCCCGCACAGGCACAAGCAACCGATCCACCATGGGATTCCCATCGGCGGTCTCCTTTTTTGAGGCGGTGGACTGGTCCGAATGACAGGCCCGCCGCTATTTCTTCAAGGGATGCCCCTCGCCGGAATATGGTACCAGCGTAACACGCGATATCCGATACCGGCAGTCATAAGCCCCCAGAAACAGCGTTTCCTTGTGCGGGGTTTCCCAATATTCACCGAGTGAGAGTTGTTGCAGGTTGCCCGTCCAGTCGATGACCGTCTGGCCATCGACGTGTACTTGCACCCCGGTCTTACGAATAGAGCAGATCACCTGAGCAGGACGGTTTTTGACAAAGACGGAGCCGATAGACGTCGAAATATTTCCCACATTCTTTCCATCGAGGTTCTCGATGGCACTGAGGTGAGCGTTCATGTTCGAGTAACCCAGCAGAGTCAGGAAACGCTGGTCGCCGCTCCGATGGCCGATAATGAGGCCATTCGGGTCGTCCAGAGGTTCCACAATCAGCGTCAGGTCGTACTCTTCAGGCGGCTGATAGGGTAACTCGACGCGGACCCCGTACCCTTTGGGAGAGATTAGCCCGCTGTCATCTCGTGTCCACTTTCCCGAGACCGCATCCTGTTCCGGATCAACCAGTGGAAGGAGTTCAACCGCCGTAGCGGGCGTTTGCCCCACGGGTTTCGCCGAACGCATCGACGGGACAGGCACCAGATCCGGCAGTGGAAACGCCGGGAGAGGGGGCTGATCGTGTGTGCTTCGAACCTGAAAATAGCCCCAGAGCTCGACCGCTTGCCCATCCTGGAGGGTGGCTTCCACCCGGTAGCTGACCGGGGTGGGGCGATCGAATCGGCCCAGTGAGATCATTGTGGGGGGCTGGGCGGAATCGACAACCGGGATCTGCTGCCATGGTCCCCACAGATTGGTCTGAATCCGCACTGATAGAGACTTCATCAGTGCGTTGGGTGGCCAGGTGCAGCGTAGCTGGGCTTCTTCCCCCGGAGAGGGGGCATCGGGATGGGGCAGAGCGTGAAACCCCGTGTAGAGCGATTCGGGGGGCGAAGCGTCTGGGGCGATCCATTGCAGCTTTTCTTTCTGATCGCGATTGAGAAACGACTGGCTGAGCCAGCCGTGGTACTGTCCCAGACTCATCACGGACTGGTTCTGCTGATCGGGATGAGGCAACCCGACGGTGTGGCCCACCCCCTCGTGATAAACAACGCAGTCACTGCCGCAGTACGGCACACGCCAACCGTCGGCACTGACCAGCCCCCAGCCGATACCGCGATCCGCCAGATAGGTCGCGCGGGCCCCCCCGGCTTCGGCACCGGGGAAGTGTCGCTGGCCACTCATGTTCCCCTCATGAACCAGTCCATCGGTTCCGGGACGCAATCGGTAGAAATCGTCGAGCGGTTTCCAGTTGAGATCGCTAAGGACCAGCAGAATGGGAAACGCGGCGTGTTCTCCCGCTCCGAATTTCAGTGACTCATGAACCTCTTCCAGTGTCCGAAAGAAGATGAAATTCGCATCCCCGCCGCGTAGCTGCTCCGTCGTGCGAGCCGAACGAAACGGTTCGGGTTGAACGATCGTTTTGAGCGTTGACTGCGGGCCGAATTCACGGGTATGGAACTGCGTAATCCGCTCGGCGTAGTACTCAACGCGATCTTTCCAGTCGGGCAGCGGCTGTCGGTCCCGGGGCAGAAAGTAGACGAGGGTGACATCGATTTTTTCGGTGGAGTGCTTGCCGTCCCAGGTTCTGGTTCCCGCCAGCAGGCTCGTCAGCGGACAGGCCAGCGCGATCCAGAAGGCCCAGAGGCCCAAACGGAAAGATGTCATGAGAACTCACGTATTGTGTGCTGAGGCTTGCCAGAGACCACGTCTATTCCACGGGCTTCATGTCCATCGTGTCCGTTACGGTGGGCTTGGGCGGATTGAATTCCAGTTCCGGCGTCCGCCAGGCGCGACCGCTGCGACCCAGCAGTTCATGAGCCGCCTTGGGGCCCCACTGGCCAGCGGGGTACAGTTCGGGGCGGTGGTTCGCGCTCTCCCATTCCTTCAAGACGGGGTCGAGGAATCGCCACGCGGCTTCGAGTTCATCACTGCGGGTGAACAGCGTGGAATCGCCGCGCATCGCATCGAGGAGCAGTCGCTCGTACGCTTCGGGCAGACCGCCGCTGAATGAGTTCTGGTAGCTGAAGTCCATCTTGACCGGTTGCATCTGATAGGTCATCCCCGGACGCTTGGCACAGAACGTCAGCGAGATTGAGTCGGTCGGCTGGATGTGGAACACCAGCGTATTCGGACGGGCGTCGACGATCCCGCACACATCGCCGTCGCATTCGACGGTATGAAACAGATTCAGCGGGGGCAGCTTGAACTGGATGGCGATTTCGGTCACGCGAGCCGGCAACCGCTTGCCGGTGCGCAGATAAAATGGTACCCCCGCCCAGCGCCAGTTGTCGATCCGGACCTGCATCGCAGCGAACGTCTCGCGGCGGGAATCCTCGCCGATCCGTTCCTCATCGAGGTACGCTTTGACGCGTTTGCCCTTGATTGACGCCGCAGCATACTGCCCGGCGATGGCCCATTCGCCGACTGCACCGCCCGGACGTCCGGGGGACAGGGACTGCAACACCTTGAGTTTTTCGTTCCGAATGTATTCGGCTTCAAAGCTGGCGGGCGGCTCCATCGCCACGAGGCACAGCAGTTGGAGTACATGGTTTTGCAGCACATCGCGTAAGGCTCCCGCCTTGTCGTAGTAGCCGCCTCGCCCCCCTTCGATCCCCTGGGCCTCCCCCACGGTGATCTGAATATGGTCCACATGGGTCCGGTTGAATAGCGGTTCGAAGATCGCATTGCCGAACCGGAACAGCAGGATGTTCTGGACAGTTTCCTTACCCAGGTAGTGATCGATGCGATAGATCTGGTCTTCCGCCAACAAGCGGCTGAGTTGCTGGCTGAGTTCTTCAGCGGAAGCCAAATCGGTACCGAACGGCTTCTCAATCACGACCCGCAGTTTGTCGCGCTGATCGGACGGTGGGATCATCCCCGCCGCAGCCAGGGACTCGACCGAGGGCAGAAACAGTTCCGGGGCCGTCGACAGGTAGACCAGCCGCCGCCCGGAGAGTCCGGACTGCTGCTCCAGAGTTTCGACCTGCTGCCGGAGGGCCAGGAAGTCTTCGTGGGAGCCGAGGTCGGCCTGCACATAATGCAATCGCTGGGCGAAGCGGTTCCAGCTGTCGAGATCCATGCCGTCGCGCGCGTGGTCACTGCCCGCGGCGAGCAGTTCGTTGCGGAACGACTCGTCGGTCTTGGGACGCCGGGCGACGCCGATGACCAGCGATTTGTCGGTCAGGAAGCCGTCCTTGTGCAGGCGGTAGAGCGCGGGAATGAGCTTGCGGGACGTGAGATCGCCAGACGCTCCGAAGATCAGGACCGTGACATCATCCGCCGGGGAAACTGGCAACGTTTGAGACATTCAGCGAGAACCTGTGCAGCTTGGAAACAGTGGGGGAGTGCGTGGACGGAATTTCGGGATGACCGTCACTTGTCGCCTTTGAAGACGATCTTGGTTTTGGACCAGACATCGTGCAGCGGTTTGCCGTTGTTGAAGATCCCGGACAGCGAGATGAAGCCAAAGAGCCCCTGCACAAACACCAAATGCAGGAACCAGCGGAACGTGGACTCTTTGAGGGTCAGCGGCTTTTCCTGGTCCTTCGGCTTGAGGTCCGGATTATCCCGCATGACGATCAGCCCGAAGGCTTCCATCCCGAGTGTTGCCCGGTGCGTGCTGGCCATCGGAACGGCATAGTACAGCCAGTTGTTGTACAGCACCCACAAATAGCTTGCCTTGTAGGCCACTTCATCGGGATACCAGTCCATGAAGACCCCCACCCAGACGACGCTCAGCACGCCATTGATCGCCCAGGCGATCATCTTCTGCTTGGGGTCGGCACTGACCAGAAACGAAGCGAGCGGCACGCACAGGAAATCCGTGGCACCGGCGAGGTAGCGGACCCAGAATCCGGCCTGTGTCCCCGGACGGATCATCTGGTCCAGGTCGAGAGTGTGCTGGAAGTGCCGAGCGATCAACCCATTGAGCTTCATCATGAAGATCGCCGGGAACCCCGCCAGAATCTGGATGGGGGCCATGGTCAGAGCGGCGAAGGTAAACATCAGCCCAATCTTGATCAGGTTGTAGACAAATCCCTCCGGGGATGGATTGTTGTCACCTGTCAGCTTGAGGGCCCAGACGACAGCCTGATCCGCCCACCCCAGCAGATGGGGGTTGTTGAACAGCAACACGCCTCCCCCGAAAAATGCCACGATCAGCGGAATGGCCACCACCAGCACACCCAGACAGAACGCGGTCAAGTGGTAGACCAGGATGGGGCCCATATTGCGGAACGCGGCGGCCATCATGTCCGACAAAATCCAGGCTTTGTGCTTGTATCGGGCACACATGTGAATGGTGGCCACGGGAAACACAAAGGCCGCGAAAAACGAACACAGAGCCCCGACGCCGATGGCCAGCATGGTGAGCACTTCGGGCGGCACCACATTGAATCGTTCTCCTCCGGCTGCAATTCCCAATGCGTGCAGGAACGGCAACCCCAGCAGGAACGGCCAGATACACATCCCCAGCCCGAGCGATACCACCGTAAAGAAGTCGTAGAAGATCCGATCCGACTCCAGCTTCTCGCTGTACAGATGGGAGTGCACAATCTTCTTGGACAGGAACCAGAACCAGCCAGGGGAAGCCACCCCAGTCAGGACGGTCATCACGAACCAGAAGACCATCGGCGGGATGTTCTCACAATACCCCACCATGAACAGGCTCGCGAAATACATCAGCGAGAACATGGTATTGTAGATGCCGGTCCGAACCGCCAGCGATTTGAATTCCAGCGTGAACTCCCAGCATTCCCGCAGAAAGTTCTTGTAGAAGTGCGCGGACGACTTTCCTTCCTTGGACCGTTTCTTCTTTTCCTTGGCGTTCATCTCGCCGGTTTCGAGGTCGCGTCCGCAGGAAGGGCAGATTTCATCTTCTTCAAAGTCGACCGGTTCAGCGCAGAA
>QWPB01000060.1 GCA_003671275.1 Planctomycetota bacterium
ATCTGATCGCTATTTCTGGCTGTCTTCCGAATTGTGGCGAGCCTCGTTATGGGGTGTGATTGGTTCCCTGTTAATGATTCCTGTGACTTATTGGAATATGGCCATCGTGCAAGGCCGTGGTCTCGGGGATCAGATCGTCGGGTGTGTGATTTTTCTGGGTCTGGCGACCTACTTGGCTCAATTCCTACTGGCTCGGGTTCGTGTTGATCGACAAGGAGTCCATCGTCGGATTTTTTGGTTCTGGTCGTGCTGGGAGTGGAATGATTTTTCCAGTGGTCGTCTACGACAAACAGTGAGTGCATCGTGTTATAGTGATTCGGAGCGTCCTTGGTGGTGTCGGCGGTTGAATTTAGGGGCGTTGGAAGAGTCGGATCGCTTGGCAATTGATCGATTGATTCTTCGTATCTGGGTGCCGCATCGCGAGGCCATTTCCGATCGAATCGAATTCCGGATGAATTGGCCCGATCGTCGGAGTCTGGTGATCGACTCCGCTGGAATCAGCGTTCGCTCGAAGCATTCACAAATGGTGGTTCCGTTCACGAAGATTGGCCAAGTCACTCTTTGGCGGTTGGATTCCGCACGGGCCGATTTTCGAGAATTGTGTATGGATGGTCCCGCCACGGAGCTGGTTTTACGGCAGTTTGTCTATCAAGGGCGCGATCTGTGCAACTGGACGGGGGCAAGTGCGGAGTCAATCGCCGCGATGCTGATCCGCCTGGTTCCGCTGGATCGATTGCATGATTATACGCTGACAGGTCCAGCGCGAACCGCCGGTGAGTTCGCAGCTCGCCTGTCGCGTGAACTCCCGAAGTTGCGAGAGACGCAACGAGTGGCCCGGTGGTGTGCCGTGGCTGGGTGGTGCGCAGTGGCCTGTTGTTTCTTGTTCAATCCGCGCGACCTCTGGATGGGGGCCGTATTCGCCATTCAAATGCTGGGCTTTCAGGCTGTCAGTGGGATGATGGTTCGTGATTCCCGGCGTAGGATTGCAGATCTTGAACGGCAACGGGCCGAGTGGATGTCGGGCGAGAATTGAACTCTTCGGGGGAGGAAAACCCATGATGACCATTGCGCTCATCGCTTTGGGCGGGAATCAAGGCGATGTTCGACGCACCGCCGAGTCGGCTCTGGCGCAGATCGGGCAGCACCCCGCGATCACTGTCCAGCGTGTCAGTGCGTGGTATTCCACGGAATCTATTGGTTCGGCGGGGCGTTATTGGAACGCGGCGGCTGTTGTGCGGACGACACTGGAGCCGCTGGAACTCCTGGATCAATTGCAGCAGGCGGAGTTGGATCACGGTCGCGTCAGGGCAGGCCATTGGGCTCCGCGAACACTGGATCTGGATCTGGTGCTGTACGGGGAACGGGTGATTAATCATCCCCGGCTCATTGTCCCGCATCCGCTCGCCTGGCGGAGGCGGTTTGTGCTGGACCCGGCGGTCGAAATCGCGGGCGATTTCGTGCATCCCATCTCGCAGTGTACGCTCCAACAATTGCTCCAACGGCTCATGGTTCGTCCACTGGTTGTCGGGGTGGACCTCGATCAGGCCCTCTGGCGAGTCGTCTGGTCGCAGTTACCGTCAACGCTCAGGGCCGAGGCCGAGGTCGTTTCGTCAGTCTCGGGCGAGAAGGCCAGGGAGGTCGTTGTGACTTTTGTGGCCAGCAATCACGGCGAGCGACCGTTTACCGTAGTAGTCCCAGCAGACAGCTCTCTGGCAGCTCGGAGCGTGGCGGATACGCTCACCGCGATGCTCGATTGTCCGATCGAAATATTGGACGAATCGGCCGATCGCTGAGTGGCCGCTTGCTGGTAAATCAGCTGCGGTGAAGCGGGAAAAACAAAAACAGCCGCGAAAGGAGATCCTTTCGCGGCTGCGGTCATTTTCAGCGTTCAGTCAGGGGTTATTCCTGGTCGGGAGCTGCTTCAGGAGTTTCTTCCGAAGCCGCTTCGCCGCCCATGGAGAACAGAGGACCAGCACCGCCGCCCATTCCACCCTTCAGTTCGCGAGGCTGGCGTGATCCGGCGTCGCCGCCGCCCGCTCCGGCGGTTCCACCGGCTGGGGCCTTGTACTCTTCGATCGGGGCGTCGAGCTTGCGGGACAGGCCGATCTTGCGATCAGCACTATCAACGCGGAGCACCTTGACCTCGATGGTGTCGCCGACCTTGACCACTTCTTCCGGATTGGCGACCTTCTGGTCGGACAGTTCGGAAACGTGGAGCAGGCCTTCGAGCTGTTCTTCGAGTTCGACGAAGACTCCGAAGTTGGTGATCTTCGTGACCTTGCCGTGGACGATGGTTCCCGGGGCGTAGCGATCGGGGATTGGTCCCGACCACGGATCCTGGTCCATCTGCTTGAGGCCGAGGGCGATCCGCTTGCGCTGCTCGTCGACCGAGATCACCTGACAGGTGATCGAGTCGCCCTTCTTGAGCATTTCGCTGGCGTGCGAGATTTTGCGGGTCCAGGACATGTCGCTGACGTGCAGGAGTCCATCGACTCCTTCTTCCAGTTCGATGAACGCCCCGTAGTTGGTGAGGTTCCGCACCGTACCGGTGACCACGCGGCCGACCGGGTATTTGGCGGCGACATCGTCCCACGGGTTCGGCTGGGTCTGCTTCATACCCAGCGAGATTTCCTGCTTGTCGGTGTTGATGCCGAGGACAACGACCTCGACCGGATCACCCGACTTGACCAATTCGCTCGGGTGACTGACCCGCTTGGTCCAGGACATTTCGCTGATGTGAACCAGACCTTCGATGCCGTCTTCCAGCTTGACGAAGGCTCCGTAGCTCATGACATTGACGACTTCGCCCTTGATGCGGGCGCCCACTGGGTACCGCTTGTCGATGTCGTCCCATGGCGAAGGCAGCTTCTGCTTCAGACCGAGCGCGATCTTTTCCTTTTCGCGATCGATGTGCAGAACCATGACCTCGATTTCGTCGTCGATTTTGACCATCTCGGTCGGGTGGCCGATGCGGCTCCAGCTCATGTCTGTGATGTGCAGCAGACCGTCGATCCCGCCCAGATCGACGAACGCACCGAAGTCCGCGATGTTCTTGACCACACCCTTGCGAATCTGCTTGATCTCGAGTTCGGCCAGCAGCTTCTTCTTCATCTCGGTGCGGACATCTTCGATCAGCTTACGCCGCGAGACGACCACGTTCTTGCGAACATCGTCAATCTTCAGGATCACGCAGTCGACGGTCCGTCCCATGTAGTCGCCAATGTCCGAGGGACGGCGAATATCAACCTGGCTCGCGGGCAGGAACAGATTCACGCCCTGGGCCCCTGGACCAGCGTCCGTGCCGCGGGCGATGTTGACCAGCAGGCCGCCCTTGATCTTGCGGACGACGGTTCCCGAGACGCGATCAAGTTCCTTGAAGTTCTCAATGAACCAGACCCAATCGCGAGCCCGGTCGGCCTTGCGTTTGGAGAGGAGAACCAGCCCGAAATCGTCTTCGACTTCTTCGAGGAGGACTTCGATCGTTTCGCCGGGCTGGGGGATCTGCTCGTCCGGTCCCCATTCGGAGACGTGGACGATCCCTTCGCTCTTGTACCCGATGTCGACGAGGACTTCTTCGCCTTCGATGCGAAGGACGGTGCCCTTCACCAGTTGATTGACATCGAAGTCCGAATTGTTGATGTAGAGAGCATCCGCTTGCTCTTCGGCTTCCGCAATTTGGCGGAGGGCATCGCCGAGGCTATCTTCGAGTTCATTATCATCGACCGGGAATTCCCGGATCAGATTACGATCGACCATTGGAGTTCTTTGGACCTGCTACGCTGAAAAGACGGACCGCCCGCCCTGCCAGCTCGTGTTTCGATCAACCGGATCTCATTACCCTGTCATGGGTAATGAAAATAACAAACCCGCCCATGCTCCGTGCATGGTGCATCAAGGTGTGTTCCGTGTTCGACCGAATCGGGGAAATCTAACGATTAGACCAGCGAAAGTCCAGTATGACACGGGTGTTACGCCGCCGGTACCGGGGTTGAATGCAGCCGTTTTTGCCGGTTCGCGGCGGGGCGGGAATCACCGACAGGGGGGGGCTTCGTCAGTGGGGCGATGCCGACCGAGCTTCTGGGTTGTTCCCGATCGCGTTATCACCCATCCATCGCTCCCAGATCGCGGCCCGATTGGATGGCAGCGTGGTTCTGTTCAAAGCTTGCCGCCAGTTGGCGGGCAGAGGTGTCATAGGCCGTCTTGTCGGCCCAGGCTGCGCGGGGATTCAGGACCATCGCGGGCACGCCGGGGCACTCGGTCACCCGATGCAGGCCGAAAATCGGGTCGACCTCGGTCGGCGCTCGCCGCAGTTCGCCCGAGTGAATCGCATCAACGATGGCCCGCGTTTCGACGAGCTTCATTCGCTGTCCGATCCCCGGTGGGCCGCCGGTCCAGCCGGTGTTAACCAGCCAGACCTGGGCGTTGTGTTGTTGGACCTTCTCGGCCAGCAGCTCCGCGTACTTGTTGGGGTGCCAGACTAGGAACGGGCCGCCGAAGCAGGGGGAAAAGGTGGCCGTCGGCTCGTTGACGCCTTGTTCCGTGCCCGCGACCTTGGCTGTGTAGCCGTTGATGAAGTGAAATTTCGCCTGCTCCGGGGTCAGCTTTGATACCGGCGGCAGTACCCCAAACGCGTCACAGGTCAGGAAAATCACCTCGGTGGGATGTCCCGCCACACACGGCAACTTGGCGTTGGGCATGAACTCAATCGGATAGGCCCCACGCGTGTTCTGCGTTACCGTCGAGTTGTTGAAATCGACATGATGGTGGGCATCGTCGTAGACCACATTTTCCAGCACCGCTCCAAAACGCAGAGCCTGGAAAATCTCCGGCTCGCGCTCGCGCGAGAGATAGATCGCTTTGGCGTAGCAGCCGCCCTCGATATTGAAGATCCCCTCGTCGCTCCAGCAATGTTCATCGTCGCCGATCAATTGCCGTCGAGGGTCTGCCGAAAGGGTTGTCTTACCCGTTCCCGACAGTCCGAACAGCACGGAACTCTCGCCGGTTTGCGGGTTGCAGGTGGCCGAACAGTGCATCGACAACACCCCATCCCGAGGCATCAGATAGTTGACGATCGTGAAGACCCCCTTCTTCATCTCGCCCGCGTATTCGGTGCCGAGAATCACCAGCTCACGTTCTTCAAAGGAGAGGTCCACACTCGTCTTTGAGGTCATGCCGGTCGTATAGCGGTTGGCCGGGAACTGCCCCGCGTTGTAGATCACAAAGTCCGGTTCGCCAAACTCCGCCAACTCCTGATCCGTGGGACGAATCAACATGTTGTGCATGAACAACGCATGGTACGGCCGCGAGCAAATCACGCGGACCTTCAACCGGTATTTGGGGGCCCACCCGGCAAAGGCATCAATCACATACAGCTTCGGCTGCAAGTTCAGGTAATCCTTGGCTCGCTCGCGATTGATGTTGAATCCCATCTCGGTCAATGGAAAGTTGACCGGCCCCCACCAGACATCATCTGCCGTTAACGGATGCTTGACGACCCGTTTGTCCTTGGGGGATCGCCCGGTTTTGTCTCCCGAATAGGCAATCAACGCCCCGCTGTCGGCGATCGTCGTCCCCGGTTCGTGGCGAATGGCCTCTTCGTACAGCACCGATGGGGGCGGGTTGCGAAGAATCTCCTCAACGGTGATCCCGTGAGCGTGCAGATGGAATGTCGTCATGATGATCGCTGGTGCGGTTCGTCCAGGAAGCCCAGTGCTGAGCCAAGGCTGGTCTTGAAGAGATCACCAGCATCGTGACACGCATCCGTGATAACGTCCATGCGAGAGCGAGACCAGACCGACCATTTCCAATTCCGGAGAAGAGGCAATCAGAATCCGCCCCAGTGCAAATGCCGGGAGGGGTATGGTGCCGGTAATTAAAGGTTCGGGGGACGTGAGTCCTCCGTGTCGGAACGTGCGTGACATCCAACTGCCGAGGCGCTGCGGGAACAATGCCCGCCGCCAGCGGCCTTGGGATCATGCTCCGAGTGGCACCGCAGGCTGGCCCAGACGTGGCTTTGAGCGTCTGGGTTGTGCAACAACAAGAGGCTCCAGAGTCACATTCGCCGTGTGACCGCTCCTGTTCCTGCATCACCCCCAATCCGGGAACGCTTGGAGCACCCCGATTCAAGCATAGACTGGCTTCGTTTCTCGCCTGGCCCCGTGTTCCTTCCCAGAACGCATCGGAGTCGCTGGATTTATTGGGTGGGGGCGTGTCTACTGCCCACTGGAGGACATCATGCGCATTCTCAGCTTGGCCACGTTCTGTTTCTTCGGTTTGATGATCGGCGGAGTTACCTCCGCGCGGGCTGCGGAGGATGTCCTGCCGGGCACGCAGAAGCTGGAGCTGACCGAACCACTCGATGTGGTGATGGTCCGCGGGATCAGCGAATTCGCGGAACATGAGATTGCCCTCTCCCGCGACCGCCGCGCGGTCCACTGGAAACGCGACTACAGCAGTCCGGAGGCGTATGAGAAGAGTATCGCTCCGAACCGCGAGAGGCTGCGGACGTACATTGGAGCAGTGGATGATCGCGTGAAAGATGCGTCTCTGTTCATCGACTTGAATACCATGGGGCAGGGCGCGTCGAGCATTCGCCTGGATGTGCTGGAGGGAGTCACTTGCGAAGCTTTGATGGGGGGCGGAGCAACCGGGAAGGGGCTGATCTTCATTCCCGATCCTGCGTATGAGCCGGAGATGGCACTGGGACTGTTGCCGGGGCTGCCCAAGGAACAACAACTCCCCTGGAAACTCAAGTGGGAATACGGAATTGCATCGTTCATGCCGACGTTGATGAGCCGCAGCGATGAACTGTCCGGGAACTCCAGTGTGCGATTTACCAATCAGCCGCACCGGGAATTCGTTTATCGCGGAGCCTTCGAAATGGGCCGACACGTCATCGGATATGAGGTCCAAAAGATACTGGCCATGGTCGACGGGGCTCTCAAGATTCAGGAGTCCGAGAACCGACGACGCCCGGACAGAAAGCCATTTCCGATCATAGTCTGGGGACATGGAGAGGGCGGACTGATCGCCATGTACGCGGCGGCCCTCGATCCCCGGATTGAGGTCTGTATTGTTTCGGGTTATTTCCAGGAACGGGAAGGCGTCTGGAAAGAGCCGATCTACCGCAACGTCTGGCGGCAGTTGGCCGAGTTTGGCGACGCCGATGTGGCGAGTTTGATTGCTCCCCGCAAACTGATTATCGAAGCAGCCGCAGCCCCGGAAGTGGACGGCCCCCCCGCTGTTCGTCCGGGAAGAGGCGGGGGAGCAGCCCCCGGAATGATTCGCACCCCAGAGATTGAGTCGGTCAAACGGGAATATGCGCGGGCCAAAGCTCATTACCAGGAACTGGGAGTTCCGGACAATATCCGCCTAGTTGCAAATGCGGATGGCCCGACTCCCTTGGGAGATCAAGAGACTCTGGCGATCATCAACGAAACCTTAAGCATCACCCAGCCTCCGGTGATCACCCCCAATGAAGGACCGCCCAATGAAGAGGCGATTCGTCAACGGATCGCCGCCCGCCAGAAACAGCAGATCGGCGAACTGACCCGCCACACCCAGCGGTTGATGCATCTCTCCGACAAGGCCCGTGACAAGTACTGGGCAGGGGTGGATCGGTCGTCGCTGGCCAAGTGGGAAGAGACGCAGGAAGCGTACCGGACCAAGGTCTATGATGAGCTGATCGGGCGGATTCCGTATGACCTGCTGCCGCCGAATGCGCGGACACGGAAGATCATCGATGAGCCGACCCATACGGGGTATGAGGTCGTGCTGGATGTGTGGCAAGCCAGACGAGAGACGAGAGATGAGAGGCGAGAGCCAGACAAGGAGCCGCCATCTGGCTCTCCTCTCTCGCCTCTCGTCTCTCCGCTTCCCTCGGTCATTGCCGGTGGCATCCTGCTCCTCCCCAAAGACCTCAAGCCCGGTGAGAAGCGCCCGGTCGTCGTCTGTCAGCATGGCCTGGAAGGGGTGCCGATGGACACGATCACCGAAGACCCCAAGTCGTCCGGCTACGGTCCCTACAAGGGGTTCAGTTCGGCCCTCGTGAAACGCGGGTTCATCGTCTACGCCCCGCAGAATCCGTATCGCGGACACGACGACTTCCGCGTCATCCAGCGCAAGAGCAATCCGCTGGGGTGGTCTCTGTTCAGCTACATCATCCCCCAGCACCGGCAGACCCTGAACTGGCTGGCGAGCTTGCCGCATGTTGATCGGGACCGGATTGCGTTCTATGGACTTTCGTATGGAGGGAAGACAGCTGTGCGAGTGCCGCCGATGTTGGCAGGCGGCCCTCAACCCTCATCCCTCAACCCTCAACCTCTCCCCGGCTATTGCCTCTCCATCTGCTCCGCCGACTTCAACGAGTGGGTCATGAAGAATGCCTCTTACGAGGACCGTTACAGCTACATCTTCACTCCCGAGTACGAGATCTTCGAGTGGAACATGGGGCATATCGCCAACTATGCCGAGCTGTCGAACCTGATGACGCCGCGGCCGTTCATGGTCGAGCGCGGGCACGATGATGGCGTCGCCCCCGACGAGTGGGTCGCCTGGGAGTATGCCAAGGTCAAACGCCACTACGACAAGCTCGGCATCGGCGACCGCACCGAATTAGAGGTCTTCAATGGCCCGCACACGATCAATGGCGTCGGGACGTACAAGTTCCTGCACAAACATCTGAACTGGCCGGAGCCGGCAAAGTGATTCTCAGGATTTCATGATGACCAAATTGCTTGTGTTCGTCGCCATTTTTCTGGTGCTTCCGGCGTTGATCTTTAGACTCGCTTTGGTGAGACCTTGGCGTTTTCGTATTCCAGCATTGATTGCCTTCGCGTTGTTTGAATTCAGCCTTTGGTCGGATGGCCCCTCCAATGGACAGGAAATCAAACTTGGGTGGTGGCCCCAGATATTTTTCCAAACGGTTGTTTTGTTGGCCATTTGTGTCACATGGATTATTGTGAGGCAACTGCGGAAGCCAAAGACTCCAAGGTGAGTTCAAACGTCTTCAACGGCCCGCACACGATCCGGGACGTACAAGTTCCTGCACAAGCACCTGAATTTGCCGGAGCCGTAGGAGGAGAGGCCGATTGCAGGGGAGGGGGACTTCGGCCCATAATGCGAGATTGAGTGAACTACCACGGATTGCCCGGAACTGACCGGCGAGCACCACTGGGGAATGGACTGATGCGATTTTCCTTCTCGATTTTTGCGGTTTGGGTATCGCTGTGCGGGGTCGGAGCGTTGCTGGCTGGCGAGAACTGGCCCGCATTCCGAGGGCCGACAGGGGACGGGCATTCAGATGCAACGGGCTTACCCACCACATGGAGCGAAACCGAGAACATTGCCTGGAAGACACCGCTGCAAGGGCGAGCCTGGTCTTCTCCGGTGATCTGGGGATCGGAGATCTGGCTGACGAACGCCACGGAAGACGGGAAGACGCTTTCGGCCCTGGTCATCGATCGCGATTCGGGCAAGCTTCTGCATGACCTGCCGATTTTTTCCGTGGAAAAGTCACAGGTCATGCACAAGTTCAACAGCTATGCCTCACCGACGCCGGTAATCGAAGCCGGGCGAGTCTATCTGAGTTGGGGAGCCTATGGGGTCGCCTGTCTGGATACGGCAACGCAGAAGACGATCTGGGTGCGGCGCGACCTGCCGTGTGAGCACTTCCGTGGTCCCGGTTCGTCGCCGATCCTGCATGGCAATTTGCTGATTCAGCATTACGATGGATTTGATTATCAGTACGTCGTGGCGCTGGACAAACGAACGGGAAAAACGGTCTGGAAAACCGATCGTCCGACCGATTTTGGGACCACCGACGGGGATGTCAAGAAGGCCTACGCCACCCCCATTGTCATCTCGGTCAACGGACGCGAACAGCTGATCAGCCCGGCCTCCAAAGGACTGTTCAGTTACGATGTGCAGACCGGGGCCGAAATCTGGCGGGTGACCTACCCGACGTTTTCCTCGCCGACCCGCCCGTTGTTTCATGACGGGATGTTGATCTTCAGTGGTGGGTTCAGCAAAGGAATTCTCTACGCGGTTCGGGCCGATGGGCAGGGGGATGTGACCGACACGCATGTTGTCTGGAAGGAAGACAAAGCCATGCCATCGAAACCATCGCCGCTGCTGGTCGACGGGTTGGTTTACACCATCCAGGATCAGGGGGTGGCGATGTGCCTCGAAGAAAAGACCGGTCAGCAGGTCTGGCAGGCCCGGCTGGGCGGCAATTATTCGGCCTCTCCGGTCTATGCTGATGGGAAACTCTATTTCCTCAGCGAAGAGGGTAAGACTTCGGTAGTTGCTCCGGGCCGCGAGTACCGGCTGCTGGCTGAGAACTCGCTGCCCGATGGCTTCATGGCCTCGCCCGCCGTGGCAGGAAAGGCTCTGTATCTGCGGACGCGGACCGCGCTCTACCGAGTGGAGTCCCGGTAGTCGGCTCCGTCTTTTCGATGGGCCCGATTGGTAGTTTATTGCTGTCCGCATCGTGAACCGTTTACAGTGACCTGCTCGAATTTCATTCCTTGCGGGAACCTGGTGTGATGAAGCGTCGTTTGACGGTGTGTCTGGCGTGGGCCTTCCTGGGCTGTGCGGTCTTGGGGACCGTTCGCGCGGAGGATTACAATCCGCCCATTGCTGCGGCCTCGGACGAGGGGCAGCTCGCCATCGGCGGGTTCCAGGTTCCCAAGGGCGTCGCCGTCAAGCTGTTCGCCGCCGAGCCCATGCTGGCCAACCCCGTCGTGTTCGGCATCGACCAGACCACGGGCCAAGTCTACGTCTGTGAGACATTTCGCCAGCAGAAGGGCGTCGAAGACAACCGCAGCCACATGAACTGGCTGCTGGACGATCTGTCGCTGCAAACGGTCGACGACCGCGTCGCCATGTTTCGTAAGCATCTGGGCGACAAGGCGAACGACTACACCAAGGAACAGGACCGGATTCGACGGATCACCGATACCAACGGTGACGGCGTGGCGGACCAGTCCACCGTCTACGCCCAAGGCTTTAATGCCATTGAGGACGGGACCGGCGCGGGCGTGCTGATCCACAATGGCGACGTGTTCTATACCTGTATCCCGAAGCTCTGGAAGCTGCGCGATTCCAGCGGCGATGGAATCGCCGATTCGCAGACCGCTCTGGCGAATGGGTTTGGAGTGCGGGTGGCCTTTCGTGGTCACGACATGCATGGGCTGCAACTGGGACCGGATGGCCGGGTCTACTTCAGCATTGGCGACCGAGGGTACAACGTTACCACGGCGGAGGGGCAACGGCTGGTGCGACCCGATACGGGAGCGGTCTTCCGCTGCGAACTGGATGGTAGTCACCTCGAGGTCTACGCCTTCGGCCTGCGGAATCCCCAGGAGCTGGCGTTCGACGATTACGGCAACCTGTTCACAGGAGACAACAACTCCGACAGCGGGGACAAGGCCCGCTGGGTCTACGTCGTGGAAGGGGGTGACACCGGCTGGCGGATGTATTACCAGTATCTGCCCGATCGCGGTCCCTGGAACCGGGAGCATATCTGGCATCCTTACCGCGAAAGCGACGAGACCACGGCCGTGCAGCCCGCCAGCATCATCCCGCCGTTGTTGAATCTGGGGGATGGGCCGTCGGGACTGGTGCATTATCCTGGCACGGGTCTGCCGGAGCGGTATCGGAGACACTTCTTTCTGGCCGACTTTCGAGGCTCAGCCGCCAACAGCGGAGTCCGCTCGTTCGCCGTCGAGCCGGTCGGTGCGAGCTTCCAGGTCGTCGACTCACATTGGTACTTACAACGGGTGCTGGCCACGGATGTTGACTTCACGCCCGATGGCCGGATGATGGTCAGCGATTGGGTCGATGGGTGGAACGGTCCCGGCAAGGGGCGGTTGTATACCTTCACCGATCAGGCCGCCACCGGTGAGGCCACTCAGGATGTCGCAAAGCGACTCGCGGCAGGGCTGGGGAGCACACCGCCGACTGAGATCGCCAGCCTGCTCGGACATGCCGACCAGCGCGTGCGGCAGATGGCCCAGTTTGAACTCACGAAGCGGAATGATCTCGCCACGTTAACGACGGTGCTGGCTTCCGACGCTCCGCAGCTGGCCAAGATTCATGCCGTGTGGGCTGCGTGGCAACTGGGGCGAGATCAGGGGAAGGTGACCCCGCTGTTGCTCACCGCGCTGGCAGACCCTGATGCCGAAGTCCGGGCGCAAGCTGCCAAGGTCGCAGGCGAATTGCGGTTGTCCGCGACCGAAGCCACCCTCATTCAACAGGTTCAAACCGGCACCGCCCGCGAGCAGTTCTTCGCGGCTATTGCGCTGGGCCACCTGCAATCCACGGCGGCGGTCCCCGCGCTGGCGGAGCGACTGGCCGTGAATCAGGATCAGGACCCGATGCTGCGGCATGCGGTATCGCTGGGGCTGTCCGGAGCGGCTGATCGTGCAGCGGTGAAGTCGCTGGCCACGCATACCAACCGATCTGTGCGGCTGGGGGTTGTGCTGGCCATGCGGCGGTGGCAGGATCCCGCGCTGGCTCAGTTCCTGAATGATGGCGATCTCGACATTGCTGTCGAGGCCGCGCGGGCGATTCATGATCTGCCGATTGCCGAGGCGCTTCCCGCGCTGGCGGTCCTGGCTGATCAGCCGTTGTCGGTGGACGCTCTGGCTCGTCGGGCCATGAACGCCAACTTCCGCCTGGGGGATCGGGGCGGGGCGGAGCGTGTCGCTCGGATGGCCGCTTCTACTCGAACACCGGAACACCTCCGCTTGGAGGCCATCGCCGAATTGATGGACTGGGCCCAGCCGCCGGTCCTCGACCGGGTGACCAATGAGCATCGTCCCTTGGCCGCGCGCGATGCGACCTCCGTACGGTCCGCCGTTCAGTCGGCTCTCGGCTCGTTGCTGGCCGGGAGTGACAAGGTTCGCACCGAGGCTGTGAAGCTCGCTGCGAAGTATGGCATCACCGAGGTTGGTCCCGAGCTGGCCAAGCTGTTTCAGGATGCCGCCCAACCATCGAAGGTCCGTGTTGAAAGTCTGAAAGCGCTGGGGGCGCTGAAAGTGTCGACGATTCGTGATGTCGTGGACACGGCCATCACCGACGCCGATTCGGCTGTCCGTTCGGAAGCACTACGCCAACTGGCCCCCATGAATCCAACTCGGGCTGTGCAGGCGATCGCCACTGTTCTGAATCAGGGGGCTCCAGCCGAGCAACAGGCGGCGGTGCGGATTCTCGGCGGGATGCCTTCCGCAGAGGCCGATCCGCTGCTCACCCAGTTGCTGACGCGGATGCTGGACGAGACCCTCATCCCCGAGGTGCATCTCGATCTGATCGAGGTGATTGAGGGTCGGGACTCCTTGAAGGCGGCTCCGATGCTCCAGCAGTATCAGGCCACACAGGCTGCGAATGTCGATCCGCTGTTCCAGCATCGCGCCAGCCTGTTGGGTGGGGACGCTGAGCGAGGGAAAGAGGTCTTCTTCGGCAATGCGGCTGCTTCCTGTCGCCGCTGTCATATGGTGAGCGGACAAGGGGGCGCGGTGGGACCGGACCTGTCATCCGTCGGTCTCGTGGAGGGAAAGCCCCGTTCACGTCTGGAACTGCTGGAATCGATTCTGCTGCCGAATGCGAAGATTGCCAAGGGGTTTGAAACGGTGGTCCTCGTGACCGATGACGGGTTAGTTTATACCGGTGTGTTGCGGGAAGAGACTGCGGAAACCGTCAAGCTGATGACCGCCACCGGCGAGATCGTGACCGTCCCGACGAAGAAGATCGAAGAGCGGGCCCGCGGCAAATCGGGAATGCCGGAAGATGTGGCCAAGGGGCTGACGAAACGCGACCTGCGCGATCTGGTCGAATACCTTTCCCGGCAGGTCACCCCCGCTGATCCGTCAAAGCATTGAGTGGACGTCAGCCAGCCGCCGGTTTCGCAACTGCCGAAGTCCACGTCACCGACGGCGGGTGAGGAACTGGGCGATCAGGGAGGAGCGGCTGTTCTGCCTGATGGTGGGGACGGAAGGCCAGTTCGATGATCGCTTTACCGTCCCGCCCGAAGACGGGTCATGAATTTTCGTTGAGCGGTGGTGACCTCCTCCAGGGAGCCAAACGCCGCTTCGAAATCAGCGATTCGTTCTTCCGGGGTGTCCCTTTTCAGCGGAGGCTTGCTGCCGATCCGCTGGATGTACTGGATGTATTTCTCTTTTTGAGTCCGCAGTAGATAGAAGTGCAGGGCCCAGGCTTCGGAGTACGCTTCGCCCGCCAGGGCCGGTTCACGGAATCGGTCATCGGTCGCCAGCAGTGTTCGCAGATCGATCGGTCGGCTCTTTTCAATTTCACGGTAACTATCGAGGCGGGCCGGGTTGATGTGACCGATCGTTTTCCACCCCGAACGCCCCTCCAGATCCGGCGTTTCAAAATACATGGCCATCCCCTCCGACAGCCAGATCGGGTTGTCGGCGTATCGAGTCTGTAGCCCTACGTTAAATGACAGTTGGTGAGCCGCTTCGTGGACCACCGTGGCAATGCTGTTCAGCTGGACGAGAGACCGCTTGCGGGCCTCCTCCGCGGACGTTGCCCGACCGCTGGCATACGAGTGGTCATACAGCACCATCCGGTTGGTTTTGGCGGAGTAATAGCCCAGGGCCCCTGACACTTGACCTCCTGCGTCAGCGATCTGAAATCGTTCGAACTCCTCCGGGGTGGCAAAGGCAATGGCGATCAGTGGTTGATCGGGCGGCGAAAATTCCGGCAGCCGATCCTTCCAGAATCGTGAAAATCCGCCATGCAGCCGCTCAAACAGCTGTCCGCACCATTCCCCATAGCCCGTTCCCGCATTCGTGCAGATCACGTAGTGCGGCGTCTGAACAATCTCAAAGTCTGGTCCGAACTGTTCCCGCAATGAATTCTTGAGGGGCTCTCCCGTGAGCGGTGAGTAGGGCTCGGGAAGGATTTGCAGTTCCGGATTTTGGGTCGCCGGAATTGGCCATAGTTCACCCGTGCGGC
>QWPB01000105.1 GCA_003671275.1 Planctomycetota bacterium
ATCCGTGATTTCAACGGGGCTCTCATTTTCACTGGAGAAGACAGTAACGGCATCCGGAAGGTGTCCCAGTCGCCGCCAGGCTGTTGCCGAATCGCGAGTGCCGGGAGTGACAAAGACCGAGACACCCGCATCCGCCAAAGTCTCCAGACCATCCAGAAGTGTGGCCCGCGCCCGCAACGTGAACGAGGTCTCGTCGAACGTGTCTCCCGTCAAGATCAACAGGTCCGCGCGACGATCCACGCACGATTCGACGATCCGGTGAAAAGCCGTGATGGTCGCGTCTTCGACCATCCGCCGTTCTTCGCCAGACAACGCACCAGCTCCCACGACGGGCTCATCGAGCAACAGTCGGGATGCATGAATCAGTTTTAACAATTCGGGCATGCGGGAGTCCCTTCCTCGCGTGATCCAACAACCACGAATCCCTGTCCCCGCCCCGCCAGTGAAGGGCGTGACGGCGACGAATCGCGATCTCTAATCGCGACAGGGAGTTGTGCCCATCGGCAATTCCTGCCGGAAGTATGGAGAAAGTTTTCAATTGAGGCAAGAGGGGCACGTGGCGTCGAGTCGCCGGAAGTGCGTCCCCCTGCTGGAGGCAGAAGGAAACAATGCCAGATTCACCGCTGGCGGAGACTGCTACACAGTCGCTGGAACATGGACAGCCAGGGACTTCCCCTGCTCCGCCAGCGGGGATCAGCGGTCTCCTCCCAGTACAATCAGGGCCGTCGCATTGCCCCGGCGGACTTGAATCAGCAGGCCCTCCTCGGACTTCTGATCCTTGATCGCCGTCGCGAACTCTTCGAGGGTATTGACCCGCTGATTCGCCACCTTGGTAATAATGTCTCCGGGCTGCAGACCCGATTGATCGGCAACCGAATTCGGTTTGACATCGGTGACCAACACCCCCTTACTGTTCCCCAGATTCAGCTGGTCGGCAATTTCCGGAGTTAAGGTGCGGGCTTCGAAGCCGAGTTTACCCACCTGCTGGGAGGGTTTGGCGGCGTCATCGGATTCCTTGGGAATCGCCTGCGTGAAGGCATCAGTTGATACCTGCTCCAGGGTCACGTCCAAAGACATCCTCTCGCCCCCCCGCAGAATCTCGATGGGGTAACTTTGATTGGGGGGCAGAGCCTCCACATACTCCTGCATGGCAGGCCGGTCTTGGATTGGCTGACCGTTGAACTTCACGATCACGTCGCCCGACTCAAGTCCCGCCTTGGAACCCGGTGTCTCGGGCAGGACATTCCGGATCAACACGCCCCCTGTGAGCCCCAGCCGCCGCCGCAGGGCCGGGGTCAGATTTTCCAGCTCAACTCCGATATACGACCGCTTGACGGTCCCGTCCTTCAACAGCTTGTCGACGATCTGTCGGGCCTGGTTCGAGGGGATCGCGAATCCGACCCCATCGTAACCGCCACTGCGGGTGGAGATCGCAGTGTTAATGCCGATCACCTCGCCATTCATGTTGACCAGGGCTCCTCCGCTGTTTCCGGGGTTAATCGCCGCGTCCGTTTGCAGGAAGTGCTCGCGGGCGTTGATATCCAGTCCCTTGCGGTCAGTGGCACTGATGATCCCCGCAGTGACGGTGGTTCCCAGATCAAACGGGTTCCCCAGTGCCAACACCCAGTCGCCGACCTGCATGGCATCGCTGTCTCCGAATGAGACCGTCGGCAACGGATGATCAGCCTTCAGTCGAATGATGGCTACATCGGTCACCTGGTCTGCAGCCCATGATTCGGCCTGGACCTCGGTTCCATTCGAGAATTTCACCATGATCTCATCGGCACCAGCCACGACATGCGCATTTGTGACCACGACGCCCTGGGCATCAATGACAAATCCCGAGCCAGCCCCCTTCTGAGGAGGAACCTGCATTCGGCGCCGCCCCCCACCCCCCCGGCCAAAGAATTGACGGAACACAGGGTCATCCGCAAAAGGTGAGTCCGCAAACGGGTCCGCCGACTCTTCCTCACCCGCTTCGACCAAGCGGCCTTTGGTCTGCGTTTCGATCGAGACGATGGCCGGGATGGCCGAATTCGCCACGGCCCGGAAGGCCGACGAGAGATCCTGCGGCGACTTAATGATGGTCTTGGAAGGAGCCTGCTCGGCTCGCGTCCAGCGAGCAACGGCAATTCCGACACCCATTCCAGCCAGCAGACACGCCAGCCAAAAACCGGATCGACGAGAGTTGGTCATGTGGGTCTCCTGTTTCAAACCGCCCTCAAGTTGTTGCCGAATTGAGGGACTGTCGGACTATTTTTTCGTTCGAGGTGGAATGTCTACTGAACAAAAGGTCATTTTTCATTTTTCCCTGGATACAACGGAAACCGTGGCCCCTATGCCCGGTAAATCTCCTCCGTCACCACAAAAACGATTGTAAATTCCAAGGCAAATCCGATAGCGGCTGGGACATCGGGGGCTGGTCATCGGGTCGCCAGGGGCAGTGGGTCGATCCCCTACAATACGAATAACAATACTTCCTTTCGCGATCGTTGGACCTTTCCTGAACAACCCAGCCCCTCCGTGTGGCTTCCCAGAGGTGGAATGACCGACTAAGGTATCTTTATGGGTTGATGCATCAGCATCGCCCCCCGCCTTTCGTCCCACCTCGAATCTGGTTTGCCTGATGAGTGCTCGACTCTCCCGGATTGTTCGTCTGGCCCAGCTGGCTCTGTTCCTGCTGATGGAGACACTTTGGGTCTCCGAGGGTCAGGCTCAAGTTCCGCAGATCACGGTGATTACTCCGGGGGCCATCGCTCCCGGTCAGCCTTCCACAGTCACCGTCCAAGGCGGCGGGCTCGACGGGGTGACAGGGATCTGGACCACTTTTGCAGGGCAGTCGGCCCTCGCTCCTGGCGAGATGAACGGGAAAGAGGCGGGAAAGGTCGACTTCGTGCTGACCCTCCCGCCGGACGCTCCCGTCGGCATCCATGGCGTGCGCGTCTATTCGCCCCGCGGAGTGAGTAACCTGAAGCTGTTCTGCGTGGATGACCTGCCGACGATTGCCGAGGCTGCAGGCAATGGGACGGTCAAGACGCCGCAAGAGGTCGCGATCCCGGGAGCGATCGACGGGGTCGTCGACAATCTGACCCGGGACTTCTTTAAGTTCAAGGCCGAGAAGGGTCAGCTCATCACCGTCGAAGTCCTGGCTCGGCGGCTCGGCTCGCCGCTGGATGCCAGCCTCTATATCTATAAAGAAAACGGGACCGAGATCGCCTATAGCGACGATGCCGAGGGGTTAAGCTCCGACCCGCAGATCGCCTTTAAGGCTCCGGAAGCGGCGAATTACATCGTCGAAGTCCGCGACATCCGGTACGCGGGCAGCGGGAACCACCGGTATCGACTGCGAATCGGCGACTTCCCAGCGGTGCAGATGGCATTGCCCGTGGCGGTGCCCCGCGGACAAAAGTCACGCATCGATTTCGCGGGAGTCAGCGTCGATGACGCAGCTCCCGCGTGGCTCGAAACAGCGGCGGATGCGGCCCCCGGCTGGCGCGTCGTGAACTCCAAGCGGTCCGGCGGGAAGTCGTCCGCCTTCGCGTATGCCGAACTGAGTGCCACGGGCGAAGTGGTCGATCATGAGCCGAATGATACCGTCGACCAGGCCCAAGTCCTGATCCTCGGCCAGCAGGTCAGCGGTCGCCTCGACAAGACCAAAGACACCGACAAATACCGCATCGAGGCCAAGGCCGGACAGCGGTTCCTGTTCACCGGCCTGACTCGCTCGCTGGCTGCACCGACCGATCTGATCCTCCGCATCTTGGATGCCAAGGGGGGGCAAGTCGCCATGGCCGACGATGAGGGCAAGGCTGAAGGAAAGCTGAACTATGCCTTCCCGGCGGACGGGGTCTACTTCCTTGAAGTCGGCGAGTTGAACAAGCGAGGGGGAAGCCAGTACGCCTACCGTGTGGCGGTGGAAGAGTACCGTCCGGGGTTCAAGCTCGCGGCCAGTGCGGACACGTTAAATGTCCCAGCGGGCGGCACGATTGCCGTCACGGTGACCACCACGCGGCTCGATTACGGTGGGGCGATTGACCTGCAACTGACCGGGTTGCCCGTCGGGCTGACCTCGGTTCCCACCCGCATCGGGCCGGGCCTCAATGCCGCCGTACTGACCGTGACAGCCGCCAAGGATGCCCCGGCGGGGGCCTTGTCGCATGTCCAGCTGGTCGGGAAAGCGAAGATCGGTGACCGCGACTTCGAAGCGGCCAGCGATGTGGAAGAGGCCCTGCGTGGGCAATGGAGCGGGACGCGGCTGGTCCCGCCCACCGTGTCGCGGGCGATGGCCCTTGGTGTGGCTCCGGCGGGGAAGTTGGCCCTGCGAACGGAACCGGCCGAGATCATCTTCGGCAAAGAACTCAAAGCGACCGTCAAGGTGATCGCCGAACGCGGCGAAGGGATCGACGAGGCCATCACCCTCGCCACGGAGCCTGCCCAAAATGCCCTCCCCGGTGGGATCGCTCTCGCCGTGAAACCGATCGACAAGGGACAAAGCGAAGTGGTGCTGGAGTTCACTGCCAACGATCAGGCCCCGCTCGGCCCCTTCACGGTGGTCCTCGTCGCGACTCACAAGAAGGGAAACGACACGGTCATCGCCCATGTGCCGGGGATCGCCTACAAGACCGATGCCCCGTTCACCGTGGCGGTCGCGGGTGGCAATAAGCTCGCCAAGGGAGCCCAGCTGCCCATCAAGGTAACAGTGACCCGTAACCCGGCCTACGCCGGGGAAATCAAGCTGACCATCGACAAGGCGACCGCCGGAATGACGGCTGCCGAAGTCGTGATCCCGGCGGACAAGTCGGAAGCGGATCTGGTCCTCAGTGCCGCTGCGGACGCAGCGGTCGGTCCCGCTGCCGAACTGCGGGTGAATGCGGTCTCTCCAGCGAATGGCAAGCTGACGGCCTCAGCTCCGATCGCCGGAGTGATTGTGGAGTGAGTCGTAGGGTCGGCAATCCTGCCTGCCCCACGAATGTTGAGTGTTGTGTCACTGGAGCAAAATCGGGTTGAGCTAATCAGCCGCAGGGCGCTAGCCCCCCGTTGGAACCGGACGCTAGCGCGTTCCGGCTGATTCGCCAAACCGGAACGTTGAGTGACAGGGGACTGGTGAATCCAGTTCCCTGGAATTCAAGATCGATCGTGAAGCATGGGGCAGGCAAGATTGCCTACCCTACAATCCCGGAGTGAACCATGAACTGCACCTCTTTTCCGTGCCTCCGTGCCTCCGTGGTGAGAATCTGGGCGAACGTGCCAAGGGGCCCGTTCCACATGGGGGCAATCCTGCTGGCTCTGTCGAGCCTGCTCCCGGCTCAGGACACCGCCGTCCCGGAACGGCTCGAACTCACTCCCCCCGCCTTCACGCTGATCGGTCCCCGCGCCCAGCAGCAATTGGTCGTCACCGGCCTCTTCAAGGCGAATGACCCGCGCGATGTGACGGCCACCGCCACCATCGAATCGTCCAACCCCGCGATCGTGCGGGTCGAGGGGGGGAAGGCCTTCCCCGTCGCGGATGGCGAAGCCGATATCACGGTGAAACTCGCCGACAAGGCGATCACCGCTCACGTCACCGTCAAGGCGTTCGGCACCGCTGACCCGATCAGTTTCAAAACCGAGACGCTGGCCGCCCTGACCAAGGCCGGTTGCAACATGGGAGCTTGCCACGGATCGCCCTCCGGTAAGGGAGGCTTCCGGCTCTCGTTGCGAGGCTACGATCCGCCGCTCGATATCCTGACTCTCAAGACGGAAGCCTATGGCCGTCGTACCAATCCGATGCAGCCCGATGAATCGCTGCTGCTCAAGAAGCCCCTGATGCAGGTCGCTCACGGCGGCGGACAGAAGTTGCTCAAGGGGGATGCGGCCCACACGGCGCTGCGAACCTGGATTGCGGAGGGGCTGCGACTCGATCCTGCCGAAGAGCCGGACCTCGTTTCGATTGAACTGTTCCCGAACAAGCGTGTCTTCCAGCCAGCGGGCACGCGGCAGCAGACGGTTGTGATGGGCACCTTCAGCGATGGGTCGGTCCGTGATGTAACGGCGCTGACGGTGTTCAGCTCCTCGTCTGAGAGCGTGGCCAAGGTCAACGAAAAGGGCCTCGTCGAGAAGCAGGGCCGCGGCGAGACGGCCATCCTGGCCCGCTACCTCGATAAGATGTCGACTTCGTTTCTGACGTTCCTGGACGATGTTCCGGGTTTCGCCTGGAACGAATCACCCGAGTACAACTTCATTGACCGGCACGTCAATGACAAGCTCAAGCAGTTGCGGATTCTGCCTGCGGATCTGTGTACAGACGAAGAGTTCATCCGCCGGGCCACGCTCGATATCTGCGGTCGTCTGCCCTCGATTGAAGAGGCCCATGCATTCCTCAATGACCTGTCGGACGACAAGCGGGCCAAGCTCGTTGATACCTTAATTGAGTCCTCCGATCATGCGGCATTCTGGACCCTCAAGTGGGCGGATGTGCTGCGGGCTAACACCGGCAAGTTGACCGCGCCCGGCGTTGCCAAGTTCGACCGCTGGATCTATGACGGCATCTTGCATGACCAGCCGATGGACCAGTTTGCTCGCGACTTGCTGACCGCCAACGGCAGCGTCTTCGAGAACCCGGCTGCCAGCTACTGGAAGGCCAGCCGCGAGCCGACCGACGCCGTCGAGACTACCGCGCAGCTGTTCCTCGGCATCCGCATTCAGTGTGCCAAGTGCCACAACCACCCGTTCGAACGCTGGACCCAGGACAACTACTACGGACTGGGAGCGGCCTTTGCCCGCGTCGGTCGGAAACCCGGCCCCGCCGACAATGAAGAGGTGATCTTCGCAGCGCAAGGCGGCGAAGTGACCCAGCCCCGCACCGGCAAGACGATGCCTGTGCATCTCCTGCTCAAGGGTGATGTTCAGGTTCCCAACGATCAGGACCGCCGCGAAGTCTTCGCCGAGTGGCTGACCTCAGCGGAGAACCCATTCTTCGCCAAAGCCGTTTCGAACCGCATCTGGGGCCACCTGATGGGCCGCGGGATTGTGGAGCCGGTCGACGACTTCCGCGACTCGAACCCGGCCTCGAATGCCAAGCTGCTGAATGAACTGGCTCAGCAGTTCGCCGAGCATAACTTCAGCCGCCGCTGGCTCATCAAGACGATCATGGCCAGCCACACGTACCAGCGTTCGTCGCGGACCAACGACTTCAATAAGACCGATGAGATTTACTCGTCACATGCCACGGTCCGCATGCTCGGAGCCGAACAGCTGCTCGATGCGATCAGCGACGTGACGGCTGTGCCTGAGACGTTCGCGGGTGTCCCCGCTGGAACCCGAGCGACTCAATTGCCGGAACCGCCGACCGATAATTACTTTCTGAAGGTCTTCGGCCAGCCACAACGTGAGATGGCCTGTGAATGCGAACGCTCCAGCGAGTCGAACCTGTCCCAGGCCCTGCAAATGATTAACGGCCCGACCGTGCATAACAAACTGCGAGCGGACAATGGCCGCGTGGCCACGATGATTGCGGCGAGTAAAACCGATGACGAGATCATCACCACGATCTATCTGGCCGCTGTGTCACGGGCACCCAGTACCGGCGAAATGGAGACTTCCAAGAAGCACATCGCCAGCGTCCCTGCGGATCAGCGGCGGCTCGCTCTGGAAGACATCGGCTGGGCCGTGCTGAACTCTAAGGAATTCTTGTTTCAGCACTGATGGCCCATCGCCGTCCCGTCCTGTGGTCACTCATGCCGTTCCGGGCCAGCTCGATTGATCGGGCTGGCCCGTTTTTCACGGAACTATCCAGAGGATACTGTCTGGGCGAAACAGTCCGGACGACGATTTTCATCGGACGAGATTCTACTTTCGCCCCGCACGGCGGCGACGATCAAGGTAGGCCCCTAATGCCTTGTAATACGGCTCATTTGTGACCAGCTTGAGGTAGTCGATCCCCGTACGGCCACACAGATGGTCCAACTCGGTGGAGAACTCTTCGTACTGTTTCAGGTAGAGCGACCGCAGCCGGTGCGGGTCGACCAGGATGCGGTGTGAATCCCGTTCGAGGCTGCGAAACAGTGTCGGTCGGCTGAACGGGAAGTCTTCCTCTTCCGGGGCGACGATGCGGACCAGCACAACCTCGTGACTGGCATGGCGGAACAATTCCAGTGCATGTCCCAGGCTGTCGAGATCGTCAAAAAAATCACTCACAATAATCAGGAGGCTGCGTCGTTTGAGGGTAGGGGCAATCGATTTCAAGACCCCGCCCAAGCTGGTCTCGCTACCGGGCTGCCACTGGTTCAGAGTTTGGGTGATCCGCTGGAAGGTCATGCGGTTTGTGGAGGGATCGATCCTTTCCCGGACTTCGGTGTCGAACGTAATCATCCCGACCGCGTCCCTCTGCGAGACCAGCAGGTAGCCCAGGGATGCGGCGACGGCCCGGGCGTAATCAAACTTTTTCAGCGTACTGTCGCCATAGGCCATGCTGCCGGAACCATCGACCAGCAGGTAAGCCCGCAGATTGGTTTCTTCCTCATATTCTTTGATGTAGTACTTGCCGGTCTTACCGAAAGCCCGCCAGTCGATGTGGCGGATTTCATCTCCGGGATAGTACTGACGATGTTCGACGAACTCGACGCTCGATCCCTTAAAGGGGCTCTTGTGCTGGCCGATCATATACCCTTCGACAACCTTGCGGGCGACGAAGTCCAGATCGCCGTACTTGGCCAGCGCTGTGGGATCATTCAGTGGTAAACTGTTTGCGTCGTCACTCATGGCGGCACCACCCTCGTTCACGGAATCGATTCATTCTGACGGAGAACCCCGCCCGCCGTCGAGGGTCGCAGTTGCCTTCACGGGGGGGCGTGTTGTCTAATGAACCTCCCCGGAGTTGCGGAGCTCCGTCTGCCCCACCTGCCCGAGTCCCCCATGGCCAAATTCTTGCTGCGACTGATACTCGGTCTGGCAGCCATCGGAGCCTGCTATTTGGGTTGGTATGTGGTCTATCAGGATGCCCAGGCTAAAGCTGCCGCAGCGCCCAAGGTTAAACCCAATGACACGCTGGCGGTCGAAACGGCCCATGTGAAGCGGGCCGCCATTTCGGACCGGATTGAACTGGTCGGCAGCCTGACGCCCCATGCGGAAGTGGCGGTTCGTCCCCGGATTGGAGGTTATGTCCGCTCGCTGACGGTCGATTTGGGTGACCCGGTTACCATCGGCCAGGAGTTGGCCCGGCTCGACGATCAGAACCAGCTCGAAGCGGTGGCCCAGGTCGCGGCTGCCCTGGATGTGGCCAATGCCCAGGTGGCCGTTCAGAAAACCGAACAGGAACTAGCCCGCAAGAATTGGGAGCGGCAAAAAAAACTGCTGACCGATGGGGGCGGGACCACGCAACAGGTCGAGCAGGCGCAGGCGGCCTACGATATCGCCACTGCCCGTATTACTCTGGAAGAGGCCAAGGTCGCTCAGGCCAACTCGGATCTATTGCGGTCCAAAATCGTTCTGGATGAATTGCGGTTGTTATCTCCCATGGCGGGGGTGGTGGCCCAACGGATGATCGATGTGGGTAATCTGGCGGCTCCGGATGCGGCCTTGTTGCGGATCGTCGATCTGAGCACCGTTCGCACGACAGTGCACGTGATCGAACGCGATTATCGACGGATGCGATTGGGGCTGGATGCGGAAGTGCGGGTGGATGCTTACCCGAATCTGGTTTTTCGGGGACAGGTGGCCCGCGTCGCCCCCGTGCTGGATGAATTGACCCGGACAGCGGATATCCGGATTGATGTTGTCAACACGGATGGACTGCTGAAACCCGGAATGTATGGCCGGGTTTCCCTGCGGTCGGGATCGGAACGAGAAGGACTGGTCATCCCCGTGACGGCCCTGATTGATGGGCAGCGTCCCGCGGTTTACCTGCCGGTCGGTAATCCGCCCCGCGCGGAACGCCGGTCGATCGAAATCGGAATGGTGGATGGCGAAATTGTCGAAGTCCTGAAGGGACTTTCCGCCGGAGACGAGGTCATCACTCTGGGAAATCGCCTGATAATCCCGGGCCAGCTTGTTTTGAAGCGCCCCCTGGAAGCGGGGACTGAATCGGGCGTGAAGACCGCCGCCGAATAAGGCTGCCCTGTGCGGTGCTGGTCGCCGTCCCGATGCTGGGGTATAACCATAGATGGCACTTCATCAGTTCCCTCGGCCTCTTTCTCCGGACAGCGTTCGGCCATGAAGACTGAAGCTCGCGTCTGGTGGACTCTCCTGCTCCTGGCGTCCGCTTGGATCAGTTGGCGGGCGATGACCGGCGGCATCGGTGTCGGTTATGAGCAGACACTCGACGGCGTGACGGTGCCCTCCACGGCAACCGAAGCCCGGCTGGGCTTCGCGGAAGCTAGCGGGGGCCGCACGGCGGGAATCTGGACAGCCGCTTTTCTGACTCTGGCCGTGTTCTCGTTCCTGTATCAGGACAATGTCATTTACAAGTTATCCGAGTCACTCTTTATCGGAGTCTCGGCGGCCTATTGGATGGTGGTCAGCTTCTGGACGGTGCTGGTTCCCAATTTGTGGGGCAAGCTGTTTCCCGCAGCGACGCAGGCGTGGGCATTGCCAGGGACATCGCCCGTGCGGGACGATCACTGGTGGATCAACATCATCCCGCTGATGCTGGGGGTGATGCTGTTATGGCGATTGGCCCCTCGTGGCGGATGGATCTCACGCTGGCCGCTGGCGTTCATCATCGGGACGACCGCCGGCCTGAAACTCATCAGCTACTTGCAGGCGGACTTTCTCAGTCAGATTCGATCCTCGATTAAGCCGGTTCTGGTGTTCGATGCGGCGGGGAACCTGCAATGGGGGGCCAGTCTTTCCAGCAGTCTCCTGCTAATCAGTACGCTGGCCGCTCTGTCCTATTTCTTCTTTTCATGGGAACACAAGGGGATGATGGGCAAAGTGTCCCGGATGGGGGTCTGGGTCTTGATGATTACATTCGGAGCGGCATTCGCGAACACCGTCATGGCCCGCATTGCACTCCTGGGGATTCGGTTTGAGTTCCTGTTCGATGATTGGCTGTGGCTGGTAGATATCAATCAGGAGCGGCTGGGTTAACCGGGCCGCCGCAGCAGAGCCGTCGCCACGGGACCTCCGAACCCCAGTGAGGTTTTCATGACAGTGCGGATCGATTGCGGCTGGGCGTGATGGACAAACGATGCCGCCAGATTCAGGAGTTGATGGGGTTCCGCCGCAGCCAGTTCCGGGTCAAAGTGTGCCAGGTTCGCCGTTGGTGGGACAACCTGATCTCGCAGGGCGAGTACGCAAAGAGCAGTCTCGACGCTCCCGGCCCCCCCCATCAGATGCCCCAGAGCCCCCTTAAAAGCACAGCTATGTCCGGACCAGGAGCGACCGGTCAGGCAGCTCAGTAACGCCGTGATCTCGGTCCGGTCGTTTTGTCGGGTTCCCGTGCCATGCCAGTTGATCAGGTCGATTGCCTCGATGGACGAACCGCTGGCCATCAACAGGTCGTGGATCGCCCGGGTCAGTCCCTCCGCGGATTCATCGAGTGAGGTCATCCCGGAGGCACCCGAAAGCGATCGTCCGGCCACAAACTCGGCCCAGGCGGTCGCTCCCCGCCGTGTGGCGTGTGATTGGCTCTCCAACACCAGAATGGCGGCCCCTTCTCCCACGAGGAAGCCATCGCGATCGCGATCAAACGGCTTGCAGGCCGCCAACGGGTCGCTGGACCGCGACATGACTCCCATTCGGTGGTAACAGCCCAGCAGTGCCGGTTGCAGCGAGGCATCGGTGCTGCCCGCCAGCACGACGTCACAGACTCGCGCGCGGATTAGTTCCGCCCCTCGAATCAGGCTGACCAGTCCTGTAGCACAGGCGGCTCCCGGAGCCAGGACCGGGCCTTCCACTCCCCAATTCTGAGCCACCGCAGCTGCCGGGGCATTGGGCCAGGTTCCGAGCCAGCGGAAGCTGCCTGACGGCCCCCAGTCATGCGTGTGCATCCAGTGGGGAATGGCCTCGTGCAGGCCACCTTTGCTGGCTCCAATCACGCAGCCCCATCGCTCATGGCCGGACTCTGACAGCCCTGCATGGGCCAATGCTTCCCGAGCGGCAGTCAATGCGTCGGTGACGAATGGTTCGTAACCGAACGATTCGGTTCCACAGGGATCGGTCTGATGACTTGTTCGGCGGGCAGGGCAACCCTGCCAGAGGCGGTCATTCCGGACGCCCTGCCAGGCGAGGCCCAGCGTGCCTGGGTCCAATTGCTGGCCCGCCCGTTCTCCTGCAAGGATCGCCTGCCAGGTCGTTTCACGAGTCGGTCCGAGTGGACTGACGATCCCGATGCCGGTGATCAGCACCGGTTCTCCAGCGGAATCCGTGGGATTCACCCGTGGCTCTCCTGTGTCAATTCCGGTGACTCGACCGGCAGACCACGTACAACGCCACACCGCACATGACGACCGTCAGCACCCATTCGAAAGTCAGGCTGCGACCGGATGTAATCGTAGTTGTTGGTGCGGCACCGGGAGCCTGGGCCGCAACCCTTTCAGCGAAGAGACACAACCCGGCCAGCACACCGCCCATACGACAGATCGATCGCTGGAACGTACCGTTCATGGCGGGGCCCGGGGCGGAGGAAGAAGAGAGACTCCTGATACGGTACCGGGACTCCCGTCCCGCGTCGAGAATACAGCGGGAATTTCCACGACCTGTCGCGGTTTGGAGTCGGGGAGGCAATATTCGGACAGTACCTCACACGATGGCCCCGCCGCGATGGACCGGGGTTGCGGGGTTCCCTCGTTCCGGGGAATACCTCCATCAGGCGAACTTGGGTCGATAACATCCTAAGATACCGCTGACCCACTCGTGTGCTTGGCATTGATTATGACAGAGCCGCCCCGCCCATCCCTCATTCGCCCGTACCCCAGCGTCGGCAGTAAGACCCCTTCCCCAGTGGAGAAGGGGGATTGGGAGATCATTCTCGCGGGGGATCTGACCGAACAGGAAACCGAGTTATGCCAGAAACTGGTGGAAGTGCCCAGGCGGTCGCGAGGGACGATCTTTTTTGATTCGAGCGGGGGCAGCGTCTTCAGCGGACTGGCACTGGCCACGATGATCCGGCTCCGGGGGCTGGACCCTCTGGCGGTGGTGGCCGGTGAGTGCTCCTCGGCGGCAATACTGCCGTTTGCCGCATGTCGACGGCGTTTTGTGACCACACATTCAACGCTGCTGTTTCACCCCATGCGGTGGCAAAGCGAAGAAGAAGTCCGGTTGGAGGAAGCGGTCGAATGGGCCCGCTATTTCAAAGTGCTGGAAGACGATATCGATTCACTTCTGGCTCGGATGTTTGATTGTGATCTGGCATTGATTCGAGAGTGGACCCGTCCCGGACGATTTGTCCGAGGCGAGGAAATCGTTGCCGCTGGACTGGCGGAGATCGTGGACCTGTTCGCGGGGGACATCTGGCAACAGGTGAACCGTAAATCCCAAGCATAGGCTATGGCTCAGTCCATTGCGGTGCATCTCCGCCCGCAGCTTCCTGCTCCACTGTATCGGGAGACGGATCGGAGGAGAGATCGCCGGACTCCGCGCTGGTGTACTCCACAGCGGCGGGTGGCGTCACCGCCGGAGCCGGGACGGGGACCGATGGTGAGTGAAAGGCCACTTGTACGGGAATCTGTGTTCTGGTGAATGCCGCTGGGCCCGAGGTCGACCGGGTGACCTCGTTGCGGATGGTTCCGGACTGGAACGGACCGACCCCGAATATCGACAGATTGGTATCATCCGACTGGGCCAGCGTCATGCCGCCTGTCCCCAGAGAGGCCCGTGTTTTCGGGTCAAGTGCGGTGATGCCAATTTTGGCCACTCCGACCTGCTGAGTGCGGGTGGCGATGCGAATCTCCGGCAACGTCAACATTCCGGGCAAGGTGATCTCGGGGATTCCCAGGAAGCTCTCATTGTTCGCCGTACCCACAACCCCCGTTCGAGGTTCCAGAATCACCTGAGAGTCCTCGACCTTATCGACGAGACGGGCTCCGCTGTACAGGATGCGATGCCGGATCGAGGAGATGACGTACGCCTTATCCACTCCGTCCACATACTTTTCTTCGAGGTAGACAGCTGAGCCGGAGAAGGGGCGGAAATCGATCTTGTCGAGTGCCTGATCAACGGCGTTGGAGATTAGCAGCTGCTCCGTCGAAGAACGCGCGGTGTTGGTCGTCTTCAAGGAGGTACAACCGTGAGTCAGTACGCCCGCCAGGATTGCGAGCAGGAAGTGAATGGGGGGCATTGCTAAAGCGCGGGTAGGCATCAGTCTGTCCAGGGGAAGACGGGCAGTGGGACCGTGATGCTTGGGGGATGGTTGGGCCCTGTCTCAGAATCGAGACCGCCCCAGCAGGAAGGGATGATGTTTGTAAGGCAGGGGGCAAAAAACGGTCAAGAGGAAGTTTCCTCGATCCGCCCCTATCCGTGCATGGGACCTAGAGCCTGTTATTGACTTATTTCGTGGATGCTGCTGATGTTACGGGATGAGCACGACACGGAGGTCGTATCCCAGCGACGTGACGGATGGAGAATG
>QWPB01000063.1 GCA_003671275.1 Planctomycetota bacterium
AACATCGTTAGATGCCACGCTTGCTTCCACCAGATTTCCAAAGATCAAAGCCAAGTGCCTCGCACTTAACTCGCAGGCCAACAAGAACTTACGCCCCCACCAACCCACTCCCCCCAGAAATTGCGTTCCCGGCGGGTCGAGCAGTTTATGACTCCTCTCAGGGCATGTCAATCATCCGAAGCAAGTTTTTTCCGGATGTCCGCCAGTGCCTCTTTGTGCAGGTTTCTATCGATGACCTGCCCAACGGCTCGATGTTGATGTTACCCGGCTGGCGATCCGGTTTCCACTAAAATCGCACAATCTCCTTTGAGACAAGTGGATACGATTTCCATTCATTTTTGACATCGCCTTAGCTTCCTGCTGTCTGCATCCTCGGAAACAATTCCGATTCCTGTCAGAATGCCTACGTACCCTTTGGAGAATTCTGAACATGAGTGCGTCTCCCTCGAAAGCGAATCGGTCCGTGACGGTTCCGGATTTTGTCAAAGCCAAGTCTGTGGGGCGCAAGCTCAGTATGTTGACGGCGTACGATGCGCTGTGGGCGCGGATGTTTGATGAATCTGACGTGGATGCGCTACTTGTGGGGGACTCCTTGGGGATGGTGGTTCAAGGGCACCAAACGACGTTGCCCGTAACTCTCGATGAAATCATCTATCACGCCAAGATGGTCACTCGAGTCACCGAGCGGGCACTGGTCGTGGTCGATTTGCCATACATGACCTATCAGGTCAGCAACGAGCAGGCAGTAATGAGCGCGGGGCGCATCCTGAAAGAGACCGGCGCGAGTGCCGTGAAATTGGAGGGTGGACAGGCCCAGGCAGAGGCCATCGCAGCGCTCGCTCGAGTCGAGATTCCCGTGATGGCACATGTTGGCATGCGTCCGCAGTCGATCCGCAAGTTCGGTCGGCACTCCGCGATTCAGCGGGATGCAGATCAGTTGCTGGCGGATGCCCTCGCGGCGGAACAGGCCGGGGCATTTTCGGTCGTCCTGGAGTTAATCCCTCGATCGATCGCTGCCGAGATCACGCGGCAGCTGTCGATCCCCACCATTGGAATTGGAGCAGGCCCCGACTGCGATGGCCAGGTGCTGGTTTCTCCGGACATGTTGGGGCTTACGGGGTTTCGCCCCAAATTCGTGAAGCCGTATGCGCAATTGCGTGAAGTCGTGCAAGCAGCCGTGCGGGAGTATTGCCAGGAAGTGCGAGATGGTGAGTTCCCCAACGACACGCACAGCCATCAATAGTGTTCAGCATTCAAGCTCGGCAGCTGCCACGGAGGGGGGACACCACCATGCATCTCGAAGAACGGTTGATTCGAATTGAGTCCGCGCTGATGGAGTTACAGCGGCAGGTGGAGTTACTGCACGAAGCGCTGCTCGATCAGCAGCGGGATGTCTATGGTGTGCAGACACAGGTTCGAAAGATCGAGGCGCTGGCCAGCGAATGGGCCGATCAGCCGCGCTCGCCCGAGGAAGAACGCCCGCCGCATTACTGAGGGGGCTGGCGGTGGTTCCTGGGAGGAGGAGTCGGACTGGAATTACGTAATGGGCTCTCGTTCGCCCGACTCGCGAAACGCTCCCGTTTGAAGATAGCGGCGAGTGGCCTCCATGGCCGCTGGGTTCCAACACTGGAAGGAATGCAGGCAGCGGACAGTGAAGGAATCCGTGGCTCCCACCAGTCGGGCACTGTTGACGGTCACGATCCCATCATCATCTCCCGGGATGAGGGGATTGAATCCCTCGGCGGTTCCACGGGCTCCGGCAATGACGCCAAACTCAAAGGACGGGACCGGCAGCGTTGCTGTGAAATTGTCCGGTTCCGCGATCAGTTCCTGACCAGCCGGACCAAAAATTGTTCGAAACAACAGGTTCTGTCGCAGCATCGTGGCAATTTCGGCTCCGGCATTTGGTGTCCCGATCATCACCAGTCGACCAATGCGTGGATCGGAATAACTCTGACACCAGCGACGCACCACCAGTCCCCCCATGCTATGCACGACAAAGTGAATCTTCTCGATCCCCTCCAGTGACTCGATGATCGACTGCAGTTGATCGGCAAACTGATTGATCGTGCGCTGAGTGCTGGGATAGTCGATGGCGACGAATTGATACCCGTCCGGTTCGAGAAAGCGACGCATCGCGTCCCACGATTTGGATGATCGTAAGATGCCATGCAGAGCAATCACCGCGGTTCCCGTCATCGGTTCCAACTGTTTTTCAATGCGGGCCTGGTCCAGGGCTTTCTGGCAATCCTCGTGAGTCCCCCATGCGCGACGGATATCACTGGGATCAAGCAGGCGACTGTGGCCTGACAGGACGTGCTGTTGAATGCGCCAACCGCGAAAGAAGGCTCGATCTTCCCAGAACTGCCGACCACCCATCGTGGGAAAAGGAACGTTGAGACGCGGCATGGAACCCCCAGCGAGAGAGAGGAGAGGCATTTATCATTACGAATTCGTGTGGCCAAGCGATGCCCGGACTCAGCGCGATGCAGCGGTGCGATTCCAGTAGATTTTCAGGTTATGCGTCGCCCGTCCGCCAGCGATCACTTCGGGGTAGCCGTCCCCGTTAAGGTCGCCGGTGACCAGATCCTCGGAGGCCATCCCGCCGAGGTCGAGCGGATGTCGGTCCCATTTCGTCCCGGCGTCGTTGCTGGCCCGGTAGTAGTAGACCGCCACTTTGCCGTCCGTGTTTGGCTCACGATGGCCCGCGATGATCTCGTCGACGCCGTCATGGTCCAGGTCAGCACACCCCAGCGCGTGCCCCTGCTTGAAGCTGTCGTCGATCACCTGCCGATCGGCGAGTTGGCCTTCCGGGAGCGGCATCGGGCCGGTGTAGACGACGACGCTGTGGCCGTGCATTGGTTCGACGGTCGCCAGGAAGAATTTGTCCTTGCCGAGCCGCCCGAGCTTTACTTCACCCGCCCCGGTTTCCTCCGGTTTGGTGCCTGCCGTTCCGGTGCCGATCTGCCGCTTGGAGAACTTGCCGCTGCCTTCATGTCGAAACAGGAACACCCCCTCCTGGCTCGAAGTCAGTGTGCCATCCACGTGGTCTCCATTGAGGTCGAGGTGCCAGTGGTTATGCACCCGGTGCAGCGACTCGTCCATCACGGTCAGCGGCCAGCGGTCGGCCGTCGGGGCATTGGGAATCTCAAACGCCAACAGCCGCACGCCGGGAGCTTCACTCGGGTTGAGCGGCGAGACGACCAGTTGAGGCCGGTCCTTCCCGAGGACGTTCCCGAACCGCATGCGATGGGTCGAGACCTCTTTGGCAATCGGGAACACCTGCCACTTCTCATCCAGCGAGGCCCCGCGCTTCAGCCAGTACATCGTCCCGAGCTTGGTCCACCCGGCTCCGAGGGCAAAGTCGATCTGCCCATCGCCGTCGATGTCGAAGGGGGCGATGCAGACGTGATCGCGCTCGACTTGATCCTCGATGATGACGCGCGGCTTCCAGGTGGGATTCTCGTACCACAAGACGCGGTTCTCGGTGACGGCGATGACATCCGGCTTTCCGTCCGTGTTCACATCGGCCAGAGAGACCGCGTAGCACGCAACCTTGGCGACCGCCGAATCCAGCTCTTGAGTCTCGAACTGGATCTCTCCAGCCGAGAGGACCGACGACAACAGCAACAGCAGGCCAGAGAGTGCGCGCATGGGAACCTCGTGGATGGACAGCATCGATGCTGCCAGCGTACACGAGGCACGTTCATGTTCACCAGCCAAACCGCGAGTCAACCTTCGGCAGGGATCTCACCCGAAGTAATTCTCAGTCCCCCGCTTTGAGATTCTACCCCAGCCGTTTGCCGTACTGTTCCGCGTAGTATTTCAAGTAGTCGCCCGAGCGAATCCGGCGGACCCACTCCTGGTTCGCGATATACCAGTCGATTGTTTCCTGAATGCCGCGTTCAAACGTGTACTGCGGCACCCAGCCCAGTTCCTGCTCAGCCTTGGAGCAGTCGATTGCATACCGCAGATCGTGCCCCGGTCGGTCAGCCACGTTGCGGATCAGGCTTTCGGTCTTGCCCAGCTTCTGGATCAGCAGCTTGGTGAGATCGATGTTCTTCATCTCGCAGCGTCCGCCAAAGTTATAGACCTCGCCGACCCGGCCTTTGCGGAGAGTGGCGTCGATCCCGCGGCAGTGATCGACCACATGAATCCAGTCCCGGACGTTTGTTCCCGCTCCGTAGACCGGCACCTGCTGATCGGCCAGCAGATTCGAGATGAACAGCGGGATCAACTTCTCGGGGAACTGATAGGGACCGTAGTTGTTCGAACACCGGGTCGTCAGGCACGGGAAGTGGTACGTATGGTAGTACGCCCGCACCAGCAGGTCCGCAGCTGTCTTCGACGCCGAATACGGGCTGTTGGGGGCCAGCGGAGTCTCTTCGGTGAACAGCCCCGTCTCACCCAGCGAGCCGTAGACCTCGTCGGTCGAGACCTGGACATAGCGGGGGATGTTGAACTTACGGCAGGCGTCCAGCAGCGTCTGGGTGCCGACAATGTTCGTGGTGATGAATGGTCCGCTGTCGAGGATGCTGCGGTCGACGTGGCTTTCAGCGGCGAAATTCAGGACCGCGTCGATCGGAGTGCTGGCGAGTACCCGCTCAACTTCGGCCCGGTCGCAGATGTCGACCTTCTCAAATTGATAGCGTGGATCGCCTTCAAAGTCGGCGAGATTCTCAAGATTGCCCGCGTAGGTCAGCTTGTCGACGTTAATGATGGTCAGCTCGGGATGCTCGTTCAGCTCCATGCGAATGAAATTGGAGCCAATAAAGCCGCAACCGCCAGTAACGAGAATGGTCTTCATGAGTGGGAGGTGGTCAGAGAGGCGAGATGAATCAAAATGAGCGACGAGGCTCGACACCTGCCTCGTCTGGCGAATCATGTGCCAGAGTTTAGCGGAAATGCCTTTGCCGAACCCGCTTCGCAATCCCGTGATCGGATTCAGTGGCTGGTTGACGGCACAATCGGATTATTCCTCAGCGCCCGGCTCCTCGGAGATTTCCCGTTCTGACTTCACTGGCGGCTCCGCGCCGGCGCGTGCCGAACCTCACGAATGATTGACAGTGACTCGCGCGGGATGGACGATGATTCAACTCATCTCGTCAAAATGCTCGAATGGAGCGCGACTCACCATGCGATTGTCTGCATTGTTCTGGCTGCGATGTCTGATTGTTGGTTTGGGATGCCTGCGGGGCGAAATGACCTTGGCGGCGGAAGCCAGCCGGCCCAACATCGTGTTCCTGTTCTCAGACGATCACGCTTACCAGGCAATCTCTGCCTATGGCGATGAGCGAAAGCTCCTCGCAACGCCGCATATCGACCGGATTGCGAAACAGGGGATGCGGTTTGACCGGTGCCTGGTCACGAACTCGATCTGCGGCCCCAGCCGGGCGTGCATACTGACGGGAAAGTACAGCCACAAGAACGGCTTCTACAACAACACGAACAGCAAGTTCGACAGTTCACAGACGACATTCCCCAAACTTCTGCAGGGGGCGGGGTACCAGACCGCGGTGATCGGCAAATGGCACCTGATGACCGACCCGACCGGGTTTGATGAATGGCACATCCTTCCTGGACAGGGGGTGTACTACAACCCGCCGATGATTCACAACGGCCAGAAGGTCAAGCACGAGGGCTATACGACCGACCTGATTACGGACTTCTCGCTGGAGTGGCTGAAGAAGCGCGACCCCAGTAAGCCGTTCCTGCTGATGTGCCAGCACAAGGCCCCCCACCGCGAATGGTCACCGGCCCTGCGTCATCTGGGTCACCAGGGAAAGACGCCCTTCACCGAACCTCGGAACCTGTTCGATGACTACGCCAACCGGGGGCTGGCCGTTCGTGACCAGGACATGACCATTGAAAAAACCTTTACGGAACTGGACGCCAAGCTGAAGACCCCCGGGTCGCTGAACGCCGATCAGAAGAAGGTCTGGGACGCCTACTATGAGCCGCTGAACAAGGAATTCCGCGAGAGTCAGATGTCGGGCAGCGACCTGGTCCGCTGGCGATACCAGCGGTACATGCACGACTACCTGGGCTGCATCAAGGCGGTCGATGAAGGAGTGGGGCGCGTGCTGGACTACCTGGACGAGGCGGGCCTTGCCGAGAATACGATTGTGGTCTATTCGTCGGATCAGGGGTTTTACTTGGGCGAACACGGCTGGTTCGATAAGCGGTGGATCTTCGAAGAGTCCCTGCGAACACCGCTGGTTGTCCGATGGCCCGGCGTGACGAAGGCGGGACAAATCTGCGACGAGATCGTCTCGAATGTGGATTTCGCACAGACATTTCTGGAAGCTGCGGGCGTCACCGCACCGTCTGACATGCAAGGGGCCAGCCTGATCCCCCTGCTCAAGGGCCAGACGCCCGAACACTGGCGTAAGAGTTTTTACTACCACTACTACGAATACCCCCAGCCGCATCGCGTCCGCCCCCACGAAGGGGTCATTACCGCGCAGCACAAACTGGTTCGGGTATACGCACCCGAAGAGCCCTACTTCGAGCTGTATGACCGGAAGGTCGATCCCGCTGAGATGAAAAGCTTCGCAAACGATCCGGCCTACGCAGAGACCGTCGAAACGCTGAAGGGCGAACTGGCTCGGCTGCGGGCGGAACTGGATGTTCCCGCTGAGACACCCCGAGAAGCGTTCGGGAATGCCCCCCTGAAGTAGCCGTCCGTACTCACTCTTCGTCCAGGCAGGTCGTTCATGCTTCGTTGGCTCCTCGTACTGCTCATCGGCGGATGGACGTTGGCCTACGGGCCGATTGCCGAAGCCCAGTCATCCCGGACGCGGACGCCGAAGCTGGAGATTCGGGTCGAGCCGGGGCCGGTCCCGCTCTATCGAACTCGTAATTATGCGGTGATGACCGACCTGCCAGAGGACGAGGCCCGCGAGCTGTTGGCGCGGCTGGAAACCATGCTGGTTTTGATCAGCCGGTATTGGGGCAAGCCGAATTCGCAATCCATCGACATGTATGTCGTACGTGATGTGAAGAAGTGGCCGGAAGGAATTCTGTCCCCCGAGGGGTTGGATCACATCGAAGCAGGCGGGGGAGTTACGCTCGGTCAGACCCAGCAAAACGCATTGACCGGGCAGATTCTGGCCTCGCGGGCGATGGTCTATGCGGTGGCCGATCGCGGGACGCCTCAACACGAAGCGGTACACGCTTACTGCATGCTCAATTTCGGTCGCACCGGTCCCGTCTGGTATTCAGAGGGGATGGCGGAGATGGGTCAGTACTGGGTCGACAAGGATCCAGCGGTGCATTGCCATCCCGAAGTCGTCAAGTACCTCAAGTCCGAAACGCCCAAACCGCTGACCGAGATCACCGAATTGGCCCAGCAGACCGGCGACAGCTGGCAGAATTACGCTTGGCGGTGGGCGCTGTGCCATCTGCTGGCGAACAATCCGAACTACGCCCCCCGGTTTCATCCGCTGGGGATGGCCCTGCTCAATGGACAACGAACCAGTTTCGAAGACGTGTACGGCCCCATGGCCAGGGAGATCTCGTTCGAGTACCTCCAGTTCCTGAAGAACTTTGACATCGGCTATCGGGCGGACCTGTGCGGGTGGGACTGGAAGGCCAAATTCTCCGCCGTTCTGACTCGCCCCCTGACCGCCAAAATCAAGGCGGCGGGTGGCTGGCAACCCGCCCGCATCCTCGTGAAATCCGGCGAGACGTATCAATATTCGACACAGGGAGAGTGGGCCCTGGCCAAGGATGGTGAAAAAGTGACAGCTGCCGGTACCGCCAACGGACAAGGCCGCCTGGAAGCTGTGATCTTCCACAACTACGAGTTGAGCGAGGTCATTGAACTGGGAACCGAAGGCACATTGACCGCTCCGATCGAGGGCAAACTGTTTCTTCGCTGCCGTGACTCGTGGGCCGAACTGGGGGACAACTCCGGTGAAGTGACGGTGAAGCTGACGAAGCCCGAGTAGCGCCTGCCTGTCGAGCCACGGATGAGGGGCAGGTACCATGTCCGCCCGTGAAAGTTGTTCGATTGCAGCCGTTTGAGCGGCCTTCGGACTCATGCACCAACAACTATTCGTTCGTTCACATAAAACGCTGAATCCCGCTTGTGGCGGCTCTCATACCGCCCTAACATGAACCGCTTCCCTCCGCGCAGGGCAGCTTCGCGGGCCGCAGGCTCGCTGGTTTTCCGGCGGCAGGCCACCTCACGGTCCCGGAAAGCGTTGCGGTTCATGCCCCGTCTGTTTGTTAATCTGTTGGCCGATGGCGTCCCCGTCGAAGAGGTGTACCTCCTCGCCGATCGCCAGCTCCGAGCCAATCGCCACGCTGAGACCTATCTGCTCGCCCAGCTTCGAGATAAGACCGGACAGATCAGCGGCCTCCACTGGAATGTCAATGAGGCCACGGCCTCCGCACTACAGTCTGGGGACTATGTCAAGGTACGCGGCAAGGTCCAACTCTTTCAAGGAAACCTCCAGCTGATCCTGAACCGGATCGAAAAGGTGACCCCCGAGTCGGTTGAGGCAGCGGACTTCCTGCCCGAAACCTCCGTCAATACTGAGCGGCTGCTGAGTCGGCTGCGAGCGATTCTGGTGAGTATCGATGACACTCCCATCCGGATATTGATGGAGTGTTTCCTCGACGATGCCGAATTCATGGAGCGCTTTGCGGCGGCCCCGGCGGGGATTCGGCTGCATCATGCCTACGCCGGCGGGTTGATGGACCATGTGGTCAATCTGCTGGAAACGATTCTGCGGATTGCCGATCTGTATCCGAAGGTCGACTCGCGGCTGCTGCTGGCGGGAGCCTTCCTGCACGACATTGGCAAGGTCCGGGAACTCGAATACGAATCGGTGTTTGGCTACACCGACGAAGGCCAGTTGATCGGCCATCTGGTGCAAGGGGTCGAGATGGTCAACGAGCGGCTTCCCGAGGCGGAACGCCGCCTGGGTCGACCGTTCCCGCCCGAGACGCTGCTTCGCATCAAGCATATGCTCGTGAGTCATCACGGCACCTATGAATTCGGCAGCCCCAAACTGCCGATGACCCCAGAAGCGATCGCGCTGCATCATCTCGACAACCTCGATGCGAAGGTCAACGAGTACATGACCTTGATTGAGAATGACCCCAGTCCGCAATCGACCTGGACCCCATACCAGGCCACGATGCAGCGGAAGATTTTCAAAGGGGGCGGCTGAACCAAACCCGTTCCCGAAAGGTCCGGAATCGAGACGCCCCCCTCCCACTCGACCCCTTCGAGTGTTGCCCCGAAATGTCAGGAACCGCAGTGATGCGACATCTCACTTCGCTGTTCGCTTTGTCGAACGATGATGTCCGCGAAATCCTTGCCTTGGCTCGCGATCTGAAATCGCGATTGCGCCGTGGTGAGCGCCCCGCGTTACTCGCCGGACAGGTGCTGACCCAGGTCTTCGAGAAACCCTCACTCCGAACTCGCTTGAGCTTCGAAGCGGCCATGATGCAGCTGGGCGGCAGCAGTATCTTCCTGTCGCGGAAAGATGCCGGGTTGGAAGGGCGCGAGGCGGTGTCGGACGTGGCGCGCGTAATTGGCGGCTACTCGGACATTATTGCATTGCGAACGTACGCTCAGTCACTGATCGACGACTTTGCCCGCTGGTCGGGGAAGCCGGTTGTGAATGGCCTGTCCGATGATTGCCATCCGTGCCAGGCACTGGCCGATATGCAGACGATCCAGGAAGCGTTTGGCCAGTGGAGCGGACTACGGCTGGCCTACGTGGGTGATGGGAATAATGTTGCGGTGTCTCTGGCGGAAGCCTGTGGACATCTGGGGATGAGCTTCGCCATCGGAACACCCCAAGGATACGAGCTGTCGCGAGACTTCGTATCGCGTGTCCGCCGCCGGTTCCCCAAGCTGGAATTGTTGGAATCCAACGACCCGCACGAAGCGGTCAAAGACGCTGATATCGTCTACACCGATGTCTGGACCAGCATGGGACAGGAAGACGAGAAGGACACCCGGCAGAAGATCTTCTCGGCGTTTCAGGTGACCCCCGAACTGATGCAGTCGGCAGCTCGAAGCGCACGGTTTATGCACTGTCTGCCCGCCCGACGGGGTCAGGAAGTGACCGACGAGGTCATGGACGGTCCGCAAAGCCTGTGCTTCCCGCAGGCAGAGAACCGGATGCATCTCGCCAAGTCGGTCCTGGTCTGGGCTCTGGGATAGCAGTCTGCCGTTCCGCGAAATTTTCCCGCAGGAATCCGTCAGACGTTCACGATGTCGGCTTTCAGGCTCAGCACGAAGTCCACAACTTCGCCCTGCTCCGCGGCGGGAACCTGGAACTTGTCGAGGGTCAGCTGGGCGTGACCCAGGAAGACCGCCCAGTCACTTTCGCTGATCCGCATTCCTCGGTGCGTGGTGAGCATATCCCGGCCTGTGTAGTACAGCGGTCCACCGGTGTTCGCACACAGGAAATCGATCAGCAACTGCCGTTCACGCTGGACTCCGTCTGCTCCCCGATGCGCCCAGAAACGTCCGAGCTGAGAATCGGATTGCAGACGGGGCAGCAGATCATGCGCCACAGCAGCCAGGGCGTCGTAACCGCCCAGGCGTTCGTACAGCGAGCGAGACATCGCATCCACCTTCTATGCGGAGGCCGGTAAGCGGATCCAAGTTTTCCTCTGGAAATTGTAACGGCACCACCGGTTCTGTCGCAGGTCCACACCAATTCCGGCGTGCCAGCCGCGAATGCACTACCCGCCACGCGGAAGGTCCATCATCTGACCAAATCGGTCCAGAACCCGAACCTTGAGCGGTAGGAACTCGGGGCGATCGATCGCCTCCAGTTCCACGAGACGCTGCGCCGCCTCCCGCGTCTCCAGCAGGAGTGCGTGATCTCGGGTCAGGTCCGCCAGCTTCAAGGGCAGACTGCCACTCTGACGTGTCCCCAGGGCGTCACCCGGTCCCCGCAACTCGAAATCGACCTCGGCAATCTTGAAGCCATCGCTGGTCTCTTCCAGTGAATGCAGCCGGGTCGTGGCTTCGGGCGAGTCGGCCTCGGAGATCAGGAAGCAATATCCCTGGTGCTTTCCCCGTGCCACACGCCCCCGCAATTGATGGAGCTGTGACAGGCCGAATCGTTCGGCTTCAAGAATCACCATAAGGGTGGCATTCGGAACATCGACGCCGACTTCAATCACCGTGGTCGCAACGAGGGCTTGCAGATCCCCCTCGCGGAACTGGGCCATGGTCCGGGCCCGCTCAGTCGGGTCCATTTGCCCGTGTGCCAGTCCCACCGAGAACCCCGCCAGTTCGGTACGCGGCAGTTCGCGATAGATCTGCTCGGCTCCCTGCTGGTCGTCGTCGTTACCGCCTTCAATTCGCGGGCTGACAATGTAAAGCTGGCGGCCTTCCTTGAGCTTCTGGCGAATGAAGTCCCAGCAGCGTTTCTTGCTACCCTGGCCATAGATGCGACTGGTGACGACCTTTTGCCGTCCCGGAGGCAGGTCTGACACGACCGTCAGATCGAGGTCTCCGAACTGCGTCAGGCAGAGGCTGCGGGGAATCGGCGTGGCCGTCATGATCAGCATGTGTGGCGCAAACCCGGCCTGCTCCGAGAAACGCGACCGCTGGGCCACCCCGAATTTGTGCTGTTCATCAATGACGACCAAGCCGAGGTTCGAGAATTTCACCTTTTCCTGAATGATGGCCTGGGTTCCGATAACCATCTGAAGATCACCACGTTCCAGTCCCTGGTGGACTTCCCGTTGGGCGGCAGCTCCGATCCGCCCCGTCAGCAGGCTGCGCCGCACCCGGCTTTGGCCGAGGATGGACTCGATGGTCTCCCAGTGCTGAGAGGCCAGGATTTCGGTCGGGGCCATCAGGGCGGCCTGCCAGCCGGCAGCCACCGCAGCCAGCATGGCGTAGATCGCGATCACAGTCTTCCCGGCCCCGACATCGGCCTGAATCAGCCGATGCATGGCCCGGCCCGTGGCGAGATCCGCCGTCAAATCACGGATCGCCTGATCCTGTCCAGCGGTGAGCGGAAAGGAGAACAATCGCCGAATGCGGGCGTCGACCTTCGCGGGGATCTCGATGGACGGAGCTTTGGAAGTCGTCGTCCAAGCCCGCCGGCGAAGAGCCAGTCCCAGCTGAAACTCAAAGAGATCATCCCATAGCAATCGTCGCCGGCCCGCAAAATACTCGGCGACCGTCTCCGGGGTGTGGACCTGCTTCAGCGCGGTGGCGATGTCGACAATCTTCCACCGTTCGAGTGCCTTGGCATAGTGATGCTCCGGAACCTGCGAGGCGTACGCCGCGACGACCAGTTCGGTCAGCTTCTGCATCTCGGCCTGCCGAATTCCTTCCGTCAAGGGGTAACGCGGAATCACGCCAAAGCCCAGATCGCGATCCTCATCACTCAGCCACTGCATCGTGGGGTGTGAAAACTCCCACTTGCCGAGCTTCTTTTTGGGCTTCCCCGCCAGCAAGATCAGCTGGCCCATCTGCAGCTTCTGAAACATCCACGGCTGGTTGAACCAGGTGGCCCGGACGTACTGCCCATCGCAATCGAACAGGGCACTGGTCATGTGCTTACCGGTGCTGGTCATCCTCGCATCTTTGTCGCAGATGACTCCGCGAACACTCTGAATCACATCCTCGACGAGTTGTTTGGGGGTCTTGACCTGAGACAGATCGAGCACGTCACGCGGCAGGTGCCAAAGCAGATCGTAGACCGTGTGGATTTCGAGCCTGGCTAAAAGCGCAGCCCGAGCCGGTCCCACACCCGATACATACTGGATGGGGGTCGCCAGGGGATCGTCGGTCGGCACCGAATGGTTCGTCACTTCAGAAACTCGCCCGCTATCGATCCCCATTGGACCCGATGAGGCCATGAAGGGGAATGCCGAGATTCTCGAAAATGGCAGTCCTCATCACAATTTCAGCCTGTCGCGATTCGTCATTGCCCGTTCTGGCGGGCAAACCAGACGCCCACACTCTTTGAATACCACTTCGGGCCCCGCTCTACCGAAACGCCTGGGAAGCGGCGACGGCGAGTTCGTCGCAACGTTCGTTTTCCGGATGACCGGCATGGCCTTTGACAACCGTGAACCGTACCTCGTGCCGACTCAGCAGTTCGTCCATTGCCTGCCACAGCTCGACGTTTTTCACGGGCTTCCACTGACTGCCATCCCGGCGACGCCACCCGTTGCGTTTCCAGCCGGGGAGCCATTCACTCGCACCCTGGGCCACGTACATACTGTCAGTGATCACTTCGACTCGCGAGGAGCTTTTCAGCGCACGCAGTCCCTCAATCACCGCCATCAGTTCCATCTGATTGTTGGTGGTGTCCGGGGAACCGCCCGATGCCTCACGCTCTTTTCCTGAGGCGGGATGTCGCAAAATATAGCCCCAACCACCGGGGCCCGGATTCCCGCTACATGCCCCATCCGAATACAGCTGAACAAACGGCCGGGAGGGGGATCCCCCGACAGGCGTAGAGAGGACGGCAGGGGGGCCGGATTCACTCATCAAAGTCAGCCTTCTGAGGCGTACCCCGACCATTCAACGCCCCGGATTTCCCGAAAACCCGTCAGCGGACCCATTAAACGCAGTCTTCGCCTAGCGCTCGCGGAACGTAATCCGGCCACGCGTCAGATCATACGGTGACAGTTCCACCCGCACCCGGTCGCCGGGCACAATACGAATGAAGTTCTTCCGCATCCGTCCCGAGACGTGCGCCATCACCATCAAACCATTGTCGAGTTTGACACGAAATTGAGTATTGGCCAGCGCCTCAACGACGTTGCCCTCCATTTCGATGCCAGCTTCTTTTTCCTTCGCCATCCGCCATCCAGCTCCAAACCGAGAAAAATCCACCTAAGCAACCCGGCAGTATACCCGAATCAGCGCCACGGAGCAAATCGCGATCCCAGCAACTCGAAGGGGACCGCGACTCGGCCTTCACTCGACCGGACATTGAAAGCCGATCATGTACCCGTCCCGATCGTAAAAAATGTCTGCCGTATTCCGTCACGGCGACTCTCGGGAGCCTCCGCGGCCCCCCCTGCGACCGTTTGCCGGATCACCTCGAATGATCGAACCCACAATCTCCAATGGGACGGAGCGTTAATCCCACCGCATATCCAGCTCCACTTCCAGTTCAATTCTCTCGCCTTTTCGGAGTAACTCGAGCGTGACCACATCCCCGGGCATATGCTCACCGACACGCTCGATCAGCTCATTCATCTGTGTGACACGTTTGGCGTTCAGCGTCACCAGAATGTCGTCAATGCGTATCCCCGCCAGTGCGGCGGGCTCATTTTCATAGACCTTGGTCACTCGCAACCCTAGTGAATCCGCCGTTCCGGTCAGCCCCAGCAGCGCGCCGCTGTGGCCTTTCACATCCTCGGATTGAACCAGCTGGTCCCAGTCTTTGTGGTAGATGGCGGTCGGCACGTGGTAGTTGAACTCCAGTGGCTGGCCGATGCGACTGTTGATGGCGATCACCTCGCCCCGCATGTTGAACAGTGGTCCCCCCGAATCGCCGCCGACCAGTTCGCAATCCGTCTGAATCAGGCTGGGGCCGAGCAGGGCGATGCGGCCCAATCGCACCGGAGCGGAGCGGCCTTTCTGAAACCCACCGGGGTGCCCCATGGCGATACACCAGTCGCCCAATGCGGGCTTGGAAGCATCTAAAGCACTGCGAGGGCAGTGCGGCCAATCGGTGCGGCTCCCGGAGATGCGAATCAGCCCGCTGTCGAGGGGCTTATTACGGCCCAGCGTGATCCCGCTCACCTGTTGACCATCGGACAGGGTGATCTCGACAACTTTGCCGGGGCGGCCCGAGACATGACCAGCGGTCATAATCAGCCCCTCGGACGAGATAATCACACCACTTCCGTGAGCTGGGCCGACCCGGACCGCGACGGTCGCGGCGCTCAGCTGCGGCATCAGTTGCTTCACATGCGACTGCATGGCACGTAGATCGTCGAGTGACTCCGGCACCGATTTCCGAAAGACCTCCGGCAGTTCGGTGAGTTTTTCGGAGAGATCCCGAGCCGTCGTGCGTGAGGCATCCGCCAGCGCATCGTCCGCCTGGACCCGCGCGATCCAGAAGCCGACCGCCAAGGCCATCAGGTAAATCGACAGCAACCGCACCCGCATAGTGGTCTCCTGACAGGAGCCGAAGGGGGGACAGGCGTCCTGCCTGGCATCACGCCCGTGGGGGCGATCCACAATTAGACTAGCCGACACGGGCGTCCTGGAGCCAGCCCGAGCCGCACAATCGTTCGGAACGGAATGTTCCGGCAGACCGGACGATGACGAAGCGACTCTCCCATAAACAAAAATCGACCTGACGCCAGCAGTTCTTGCCCGAACTTGGTCAATGAGGATCGACGTTTAGAGGAACGATGAAAAACGCTATCCTCCGGCCACTCGCGAGGGCGTCTCAACGCGGGAATCCGGCAGGAATCGCCGCGTGGCGAAGCCAGCCCGGCACGCACACCGGGCATGACCCGCATGGGTGACCGTCCCCAAACACTGAACTGGCCATGAAGTACGCTCTGATCATTCCCGATGGTTGTGCCGACGAAATCCAGCCGTCCTTGGGGGGGCGGACCCCGTTGCAGGCAGCCCGCGTCCCCCATATGGATGCCATCGCCCAAGCCGGCGAGACGGGGCTCTCCCTGAATGTGCCCGACAGTCTGCCAAGCGGCAGTGATGTCGGAACCATGAGCCTGTTCGGCTACAACCCCCTGGAATTCCACACCGGTCGGGCCCCCATCGAAGCCGCCGCGCAAGGTATCGCACTGGGGCCCGAGGACTGGGCGATCCGCTGCAATTTTGTCACGGTCGTCAATGAAGTCATGAAGAGCTTTACAGCGGGGCAGATTCCGAACGATGTCGGAGCTGCGCTGATCCGTGACCTGCAGCATGCCTACTGCGGTCATGAGAACATTAAATTTCACACGGGGGTCAGCTACCGCAATCTGTTGATCTGGCGGGGCCGGGATCGTCGGGCGCCGTTCAGCAACGACACTCACACCATCCCTCCGCACGACATTACCGACCAGCCAATTGCCGATCACCTGCCGCTGGGCAGCGGAGCCTGTGATCTGCGGGCGATCATGGAGAAAAGCCGGCCTCTTTTCGCCGCAAATGCATTGAATGCGGCCCGTGGGAATCTCGCCGCGACCCAGTGCTGGTTGTGGGGGCAGGGAAAAGCTCCGGCACTCAAAAACTTCCGGGAACGATTCGGCGTGCAGGCAGCTGTGATTACGGCGGTTGACCTGCTGCGGGGACTGGGACGGCTACTCGGATGGGAAATTGTGGAGGTGCCAGGGGCCACGGGCTACCTCGATACCGATTACGCAGCGAAAGGTCGATCCGCGATCGAAACCCTGAAAAGCGGTACCGATTTCATCGTCGTCCATGTCGAAGCCACGGATGAGGCCAGTCATGAAGGACACGCTCAGGAAAAGGTCCACGCCCTGGAAGCGATTGACCGGGAAATCGTCGGTCCCGTGCATGCGTACCTGAAATCACAGGGCGATTATCGCATTCTGATTTCACCCGATCACCCGACGTTTCTGCGAACCAAAACCCACAGCCATGGCTTTACGCCCTTCACCATGGCCGGGTGCGGACTGGCTGCCAATGGCGCGACAACTTATGACGAAATCGCCGCTTCCCAAACGGGAATCAGGCTTCCCGAGGGGTGGGATCTGATGGGACGGTTCCTGAACTCGGCTGGCTGATTCGCCCGCCCTCTTTCGATCCGCTGGTGACGCGATGTTCAACAATCAATGTCGCCAGTCGGTCCGCCAAAGAGCGTTCTTTGCGGAACAAAAGGCGACACCCCCGATCGGTTATTGTCCGACGCACCCCGACGCGAAACGCTGCTTCCAGCGAGAAAGCTGTTCCGTCACAGGTCCGAACCCGCCGGAGCCGTAGCTCTGCAGGGCCTTCACGACGTTGCGGGAGCCGAGGGAGTGCTTCACATCCGCGTCGATCAGCGGGTGGGCCGCCTTCAGTTCATCAAGGCTCAGATCAACCAGTCGGCACTTGCGGCCTTCGCACAGGCCGACCAGCTTACCGACGATCTCGTGTCCGCTGCGCATCGGGACGCCTTTGAGGATCAGGTACTCCATCAGCGTCGTGGCATCGAGGAACCCATCTTCGAGCCGGGCTTCGATCGACTCTCGCTTGAGTTCCGCCCGCCGCACGATTTCGGCGGTCAGTTCCAGCGAGGCAACCACCGTGTCGTACGCCTGAAACATCGCCAGCTTGTCCTCTTGCAGGTCGCGGTTGTACGCCAGCGGCAGCCCCTTCACCAGCACGAACAGTTGCTGCAACGCCCCGATCACGCGACCGGTCTTGCCGCGAATCAACTCCAGCACGTCCGGGTTCTTTTTCTGAGGCATGATCGACGAACCGGTCGTGAACGCATCGGGGAGATGCAACACATTGAACTCGGTCGTACACCATAGAATCCACTCCTCGGCCAGCGTGCTAAGGTGTACCGCGATCAGACTCAAGGCCGAGGTAAACTCAATCAGATAGTCGCGATCGCTCGACACATCGAGACTGTTCGCCGCCACGTCCGCGAATCCCATCAACTCCGCCGACTTGTGCCGATCGATCGGCAGCGTCGTCCCCGCCAAGGCCGCAGCTCCCAACGGTGACACATTGACCCGCTTCCGGCAGTCGGCCAGCCGATCGCGATCGCGTTGGAATTTCTCACAGTAGCAGAGCCAGTAATGCACCGCGCACACCGGCTGAGCCCGTTGCATGTGCGTGTACCCCGGTAGCACGATGTCGATGTCTCGATCGCTCCGCTCGACAAAAGCCCGCTGCACCTCGCCCAGCAGATGATCGACATGGTCGATCGCATCGCGGGTATAGAGCTTGAGATCAGTCGAGACCTGGTCGTTGCGGCTGCGACCGGTATGCAGCTTGCGTCCGACATCGCCAAGACGAGCGATCAAAGCCGACTCGATGTGCATGTGGACATCTTCGAGTTCGGTCTTCCAGACCATCTCGCCGCGTTCGATTTCCGCCCCGATCTGATCGAGTCCGGCATGCAGTTGATCGCGCTCGGTCGGAGTGATCAGCCCCACCTCAGCCAGCATCGCCGAGTGGGCTTTGGAACCGCGTATATCGACCTCAGCCAACCGGGCGTCGAAGCTGATCGACTCGGTGAACTTCTCGACCCGTTTGTCGGTGGCTTCCTGAAATCGTCCGCCCCATGGTTTTGCCGACACGCTGAGTGACTCCTGAAGTGTGGGTGTGCCACGAAGTATACAAAGACGGTGATGGAGGCTGTACCGGGTGGGCCTTGAGTCTCTGAAGCGATCGTCCGGGAGAGAAGCCGGTGTCCAAGGAAGCTGAGGGAGGCTCAGTCACCCATGGGGGTGAGAATTCATAAGGGAACTTTGAAAAATCCCGAAATTTTCGATGTGAATTTCTCCCTTGTTGTGGTTCGAAAGATAACACTACGTGGATCGAACACCCGTCACGGACAGCGTTCTGCTGTTCCAGACTCTAGGGCCACAACACGATGCGCATTCTCGTGGGCTGGGATGAACCCGGCGAAGCGGAACTGATCCAGATGTACCTGAACGTCGGGGACAACCCCGATGCCACGATTGTGGTGACCGATCCGGAGGAGTTTCGGAGGCTGGCGACCACTCAGGATTGCTGGAATGCGATGCTGATGTCGGTCAGCCACCCGGATATTGATTCGGCGTATGCGGTGTTTCAGGAGATTCGCGAGTACCGACCGGAATGCCCGATCGTCGGGGCGTGTCGGATGCATGATGTCTTTCGCATCGCCCGGTTCCTGACGAATGGCCTGCGCTCGTACATCCCTCGGGATGAAGCCGGAGACTACATGTTTCTGCTGAGTGCGATCATGGATGCCGCCCTGAAGCAGGCTGATGCCGAGCGCGAACGTGAAGTGGCTGAGAAGTTGCGGCGGGAAATCGATTCGGTCCGGCGGTTGCAGGAATCGATCATTCCGCAACAGATTGCCAGCCCGAACGGCTACGAAATCGTGGCCCGTTACGAGTCGTCGCAGATCCGCGTGCTCGGTGGGCAGCCGGTGACGATGGCCGGGGGTGACTACTACGACGCCTTCTTTCTTCCTGACGACACGATCGTGCTGCTGGTGGGGGATGCCTCGGGACATGGGATGAAAGCGTGCATGTCGATCATGACGATGCACACGCTGATCCAGATGATCCGCACCGAACGATTCCGCGACCCGGCGACACTGGTCGCTTACATCAATGAACGACTATGCAAGCAGAAGATCGTCAACGAAGATGGCGGGTTTATCACGCTGCTCTATGGTGTACTCGATCCCAAGACGAACATTCTGACCTGGTCGAGTGCCGGCCATCCCGTGCCAATGCTGCAAAACATGATCACAGGGGAAATCGTCAACGTCAGCAGCGATGACGCTTGTGGCCTGCCGCTGGGGGTCTTTGATGCCGCCGAATTCAGCGCCCAACAGGTCGAAATCCCCGTGAACAGCCGCCTGCTGTTCTACTCCGATGGACTGGCCGAAGCGTTCAGCAATGCGCCCGATGGATCGCATTCCGAATTCGGCATCCCGGGCATCACGCGGACCATGAAAGCCAGTGTCGATCTCTCGTTGCCCGTGGCCCTGCAGCAACTGTTCGATGATTCGAACGCCTTCACCCAAGGGCAGGGGCGGCACGATGACACATCGATGCTGCTGCTCGAACGTCGCAGCGTGTAATCGTTGTCGGGAGTAATCCCCGATGGACAGTTTCCGATGCGGGCGGACTTGCCTCCGGCTCCTGGGAATCTACGATCTGGGAATTCGTCCGTTTATCATCCGGGAGCCTCCATGGCCAGCACTGTCGATTGGTACTACCACCGCAAGGGATGCGTGACCTGCAAGAAGATGGATGACCTCCTCGCCACACTGGAGATCACCGCCCGCGAAGTCGTCTCGGCAACGAAGAACCGCCTTGGCTTTCCGGAGGCGCTGGAACTGCTGGACCAGGTGACGAAGGTCATTGCCAGCAAGGGGACCAAGCCGGTTCAGGTGGATCTGAAGAAGAATCCGATGACTGAAGACGAGGTGCGGAGGCTGCTGATCGGACCGACCGGTAACCTCCGAGCACCAACAATTCGTAAGGGAAAGACCTTGTTTGTCGGATTCCACGCCGACACCTTTACCGCCGCCTTGGCAGGGAAATAGGTCCGGACTCGCAGAGTCCGGAAACACTGAAATAACCTTGTCCGGGAACGAATCACTGGTTCCTGATGCAATCTGGGGTAGAATGTGTGCGTGGGTGTCACGTACTTGAGGGGTGACACCTCCCGCCTTCACTCCCACCGATCGAGGATTTCACAATGCCCCGCATGTTGCTGGCAACCGCTTTGCTGTTCTGCTTCATGGCCCACCTTTCCGCAGAAGACAAGAAACCCGAGGCTGCCGTGCCCGCTGCCCTGAACTTCACCGTGAAAAGCCTGGATGGAAAAGACGTGGAGCTTTCCAAGTACCAGGGCAAGGTCGTGATGATCGTCAACGTCGCCAGCCGGTGCGGCGCCACACCGCAATACGCAGCTCTGGAGAATCTTCAGAAGACATACAAAGACGACGGACTGGTGATCCTGGGGTTCCCATGCAATCAGTTTGGCCAGCAGGAACCTGGCTCGGCGGAAGAGATCCGCGAGTTTTGCAGCAACAAGTACAACGTGACCTTTGACATGTTCTCCAAGGTCGACGTGAATGGCGACCAGGCCGCCCCTTTGTACAAGTTTCTGACCGGTGCCGAGACCAACCCGCAGTTCGCGGGCAAGATCGGCTGGAACTTTGAGAAGTTCGTCATCGGTCGTGACGGCAAGGTCGCCGCCCGTTTCAAGACCGGTGTCGAGCCGGACTCGGAACCGGTTGTCGCGACCATCAAGCAGGAACTCGAAAAGAAGTAGTCATGGCATTTGCAGCCGACTCACGAGAAAGCCCAGAGTGACCTCTGGGCTTTTTTCATGGACGACCTACGGAGCCTTGCCTTCTCGCGGGACCGGCAACCTGACCTCGCCTTGTGGCTGGTCCCACATTCGCCAGGGGTCGTGTAGTCGCCGCATTTCCGCCAGAAGCAACGCCTCCATTTCGGCCAGTTTCGGGGCGTACTGGGGGTCACCTGCCAGGTTCGTTTGTTTCGAATGAGGCGTGACGCCCGTCAAGGCAACGACCTCTGGAGTGGTATGCTCTGGCAGGTATTCGTGCGGGTTCTCGATCAGATGGAACAGTTGTTTCTCGCGGACCCGCCCCTCGAGGACATCATACTGGATCAGCTTCCAGTCCCCCTTCCGGACGCATCGCATCCCCGGTTTAGTCCCGCCACAGTAGGCACCATAAAGCACATCGCGGATCGTCGCTTGCTTCCCTTCGAGCACCGGACGAAAACTGATACCTTCATTCGATTCGGGAACGGGGACACCCGTCAGATCGCAGAACGTCGCCAGCAGATCGAGCAGGTAGATGTTTCCTTCCACGCGACTCCCGGGCGAGATTCCGGGGCCCCGCACGATGAACGGCACACGCCACGTATGCTGGTACAAGTTCTGCTTTCCCTGCAGTCCGTGACGACCAATCGCCATCCCATGATCGGCGGTGTAGAAGATATAGGTGTTGTCCAGTTCGCCCATGGATTCCAGCTTCTGGAGAACCCGGCCAATCTGGATATCGATATTCTCGCTACAGGCCAACTGCCGCCCGATCTCATTGCGGATGGTGGCTTCGTCCCGCCGTTCCCAGACACCACTAACGGCCACCTCGTCCCGCAGTCCGGGGTGGCCATGCGAGAACGGATGCTTCGGCAGGTAATTGGAGGGCAGTGGCGGGAGCAATGCATTCAGTGGGGGTGACTGGCTCTGGTCCGTATGATTGATGGCTCCATACTTGGCGAGCAGTTCGGGTCGGCCATCCCGTTCATCATGGGGATGTGAGAATCCAAAGTAGATCAGAAACGGATCGGCATCCCGGGCCACCTCGCGGGCGTTCAGGTACTCCATGACACGATCCCCGTGCCAGGGACTTCCGGACTCGTCGGTCGGACCTCGTTTCGTGGCATCGTTCCGGACCGTGAACAGCTTGTTGGCCGCTTCGTAGCTGTTGCCTTGTTTGCAGGTCCGCATGGTGTCGAACCCCGCACGATTGAACACTGCGGGAATCGTGGATTTCGGCAGGTCGGAAGGACAACGATTCCTGGCATCGGGAGCGGTGGGCAAATGCCACAGCGTCCGACCGCTCATGATCATATGCCGCGAGGGAGTGCAGACCGCCCCGGAGTTCGACCCCATGTGATAGGCCCCATCGAACGTCATCCCTTCCCGGGCGAGCCGCTCGATGTTCGGCGAGTCCAGCCGCGACTGTGGGTTGTAGACTTTGAGGTCGAATGGCGACTGATCATCCGCCAATATGAATAGGATATTGGGTCGCCGCACCGTATCGGCAGCGGACACCGAACCGCCCGGAACCAGCAGTCCGAAGAACAGTCCCCACATAACAAAACATTGCGACATACTGGCCTCCCGTTTTGATGAACGTTCGAAGTCAGATGCTGGCGGAGGCGGAATGAATTCGCAAGTCCCGGGCATGCGCCACAATCGGCGGTTGATCCCTCACCGTCACGCGGCAGTACGCCTGCGAGGGCTCCCTGAGCGCTCTTTCAAGGGGAGCGAGGGCCCGAAGAATCGGAGGCCTGAGACGGCTCGATGGCCACTCCTTCGTCATCCGACGGAAGGTGGGAGCGATCAAGAGCCAGCGTCAGCCCCAATAACCCCAGCACCAGCCCACCGATGATGGACGAGATTCCCGCTTCGACCGCATGGATGACCGTCGATTGCTTCTGAGGGGCCATCGACTGGCCACTGTGTGCAGCCTCGACATAGACAGCCGAAAACTGGTGGAGCGTGCTGACTATAGAAAGTGTGGGCCAGGCCAGGGCAATGACCAGCAACAGGCACCCCACAAGAAACTGATGACGAAACACGACTCCCCCTTGGTTCCACGGCCCGTCTCCATGAAACTCTCGCTCCGTGAAAAAGTCTTCCGCGAATTGGTTCCCGCAGCTCGATTCTGGATCACAGCTTTTGCCCAATCGCGACAATCCACACAATCCACACAACCCTCAGTTGGTTACCTCGGAGGCCCCCCCCCATGGGAAATCCGCCGACATCGCGCCAGGCCACGGACGATACCAGTCTTACGGGGAGCTGGAAGGACTGGCCCTCTCAAAAGGCACCGCCTTTTTCGTTCATCCTCGATGGAGGGGAATCACCAGCGTGACTGAGCAAACCACCCCGTTGACCGATCTGCGAGTCGCCCTGCGAATGGTCACCAGCCTGGAAAAGCAGGCCCGCCGGAGCGAAGACCCCGAGATGAAGCGGATTCTTCTAACATCGGGATGTGACATGATCGACCGTGTGCTGCTGCAGCCATCAACGCCTGTCGTTACCTGATTGATCCCGCGAATCGGAACACCCAATCACCACACGGGGTGGGTTTCCCAGGGCCGGTCCGACGCTGCGTCGTGGGGCACGATAACTTTCCCCAACCCGGTTCATTCCCCAACTTGGAAAGTGGCGACACCGCGATCGCGCGCTTAATAAAATTCAAGGGGCAGGAACCGGTCGCAACCAGCAGCCATGAGTCGCCCTTCGAGGATGCCCCGACGCTCGAAATCATTGTACCCGTTCAGACCGGAGTACAGGGCGTTTCCCAGAACCAGCACAGCCACCTCGACCACGCGCATCGGGAGCCGAAACTCCCGCAAGTCGGCGTAGATTTCTTCTTCGCTCAGAATCTCTCCAAATTTCCGACCGCAAAAGGTCAGCTCGATCCCTCGCAAGTTGGGAATCCATTCATAATCAAACGGTCCATACCGTAGCCGGCGGTGGATCACCCAGATACGGGTGTCCTCGATCAGCACTCCATGGGTACGCAGTTCAGACATGAGAACCTCGGGGCGGACGCGGTAATCGCTACCGCAGCATCAACCGTATGCGACCACCGCACACGGCTCAAGAGGGGTGATGGAAAACGCCCGTTCTCCGCTGTGGTGTCGGCAGTTTTCTCCTGTCCCAGCCCAAGGAGGCCACCCGACAGCTGGGCTGTTCGGGCAATCTTGTGGGAACCCTCGAATTGACTGCACATGCTGTGCGGCTTGCGCCGATTACTCCGAGACGAGCGATTGTCCGGGCGCGTCATCCCTGCCAGTCATGAGGAACACGGGGGCGGAGTCTTCCACTCCCGATTGACCTGAGACAGCGTATGGAAAACCGCATCCGACGGATCGTTCAGGAGTTCCTCCGCTGCCGGTGATCACCAGCCCCCTCCGCTCCGAGTGTGGTGCTGTTTCAGGAAGTGCAAGACCATGATTCAGTGGACTCGCCGTGAGGCGATGATGGCTGCCTGCGGATTATGTCTGGGGTGGACCGTTCCGGCTCGGGCGGGAGAGACGGAGAACAAAACGATTACATGGCAGGCGAACCTGAAAGCGGCCCACCGTCTGTCGCTGGAGCAGAACAAACCGCTCATGGTCGTCTTTGGGGCCGAGTGGTGTACCTATTGCAAGAAGCTGGAAAAAAACACCCTCTCGAATCCTCAACTCTCGAAGTACATCAACGGGACATTCATCTCGATCCACGTGGACGTGGATGAGGAAGAACGAGTCGCCCAGATTCTCGAGGTAAAGGCTCTGCCCTGTACGGTGATTCTCAGTCCGCATGCCGACCTGCTGGGACGCATTGAAGGGTTCCAGCAGCCCGCTGCATTTTATCAGAAACTGATGGCTGCCAAGAAGCTTCATCTGCAAACCACCGTCGAGCCAGTGTCCACGGTCACCCGATAACATCGACCCGTCGACACGGGCTGGGATACTGCTCGCCCGTTTTGCATTGAGGTCCGCGCGTTATTGCCAACAAGAGGCAGCCATGTCTTCGGAGACGATGGTTTATCTAGCTCGCCATGGTGCCACAGATCACAATCTGGCGGTGCCCATTCGATTGCAGGGAAATGCCATTGATGGCGATCTGGCGGCCATCGGCATCGAACAGGCTCGCGGGCTCTCCGAAAGACTGGCTTCCCTCCCGATCCGGGCGGTGTATTCCAGTGTGATGCGGCGGGCCTGTCAGACAGCGGCGATCGTGGCGGAACCCCATCAGCTGACAGCTCAACCCGTCGAGGGATTGCACGAGATTGCCGTCGGACAGTGGGAAGGACTGTCGTGGGCGGAGATCCAGTCACGCCATCCCGAGGCATTCGCGGCGTTCTTTGCCAATCCGGCGGAATCGCCCTACCTGGGTGGGGAGTGTTACGAAGATGTTTTACGGCGGGCCCGTCCGGTCCTGCACCAGATCATCGAACGACATGTGGGCCAGGCGGTGGTGATTGTCACGCACAATGTGGTAAATCGAGTGTTGCTGGCGAACTGCCTGGGCCTCCCCCTGGTGCGGGCTAAGTTCCTGCATCAGTCAAACTGCTGTTTTAACGAACTCCGCTGTGCCCCAGGAATTACCGATGTGCGGAGTATTAACCAGGACGCCCACGTCTGGCCCTGGATTCGCCCGGCTGCGGGATTCCGATCGCCATTGTAAAGACCGCGTTTTGGCAGTAATTCTCAAAATGGTCGATTGCGCCCACACGACGGGGGCATTACACGTAGACCAAGGGATCGACAAATCTCAGTCCTCTGTAGACACTCTGCGTGGATTCATTCGGATCGCCGGTATTCGCTGTTTCTCGGAGGTTGTTTCCCTTGTTGCCCGCCGCCCCCTGGAGTTCGGAAGAACTGCTGCTCCTGAATGAGGAGTTACTGCTGGCCTTGCGTTCAGGGGTTGGGCTGGAACTGGGTCTACGAAATGCCGAGCCAGCCGGTGGTGGCCGTTTGCGCGAATTTGCCCGCAGCCTTTCGCGATCGATGGATCAGGGAGCCAGTCTGCCTCAGGCACTGGCAGCCATGGACCCGCCCCCTCCGGCGATGTATCAGGTGATCGTCGCAACGGGGTTGCGAGGAAATGCTCTCGAATCCGTACTGATTCGCATGGGTAGTTTTGCCCGGTTGGTGAACGATCTGCGGCAGACCTTGCGCCGAGCCATGATCTACCCCTGGATTGTCGCCACGACCGCTTTTGTGCTGTCCGTATTCATGTCGGTGTTTATGGTTCCCCAGCTGCTGGCCTTTGTGGAGGATCTGCGAGTGGAGCCGACCTTTCCCATTCGGCTGGCTGGCTGGCTGCATCATTATGTCCGTGAGTGGTCGTTGGGGATCATTCTGGGGCTGGGACTGTGGTGGGGGCTGGTATGGGGTCTTCGGCGGTTTACCCCGGGCCAGGGAGCCTTGGGGCAGATGGCTTGTGTGCCGGGGTTCAGTTCCCTGGCGCGCTGGGCGGATCTGGCACGACTGTCTCATTTGCTGGCGATCCTGACGGAGTTCGGAATCCCCCTGCCAGAGTCACTGCGTTATTGCCGAGATGCCATTCAAGATCGGAACCTCCAGCAGTTTTGTGATCAGGCAGCCGTGGAGATCGAACAGGGGAGAACTGTCAGCGAACGGTTATTGCTGACTCCCGGCGTACCCACGTTCCTGCAATGGACCCTGTCCGGGGCAGCTGGCCCTCACGACTTGGCGACTAATCTACATCAGGCTGCGGAAGTCTATCGCGAACGGACATTGCAACGGGCCGAGTGGCTCGGTCGCATCCTGCCGGGGGTTCTGGCAGTCAGCCTGGGAGCCACACTGGTCCTGCTCTACGCGTGGACGGTCATCAGCGTATTGCGAGCGTTGTGGGAGATTCTACTGTGACAGAGTCCCCCACCCCTCGTCAGCCACTGGACGCCGTCACCGCCGCAGAAGCACTGCAGCGGACCGTGCGAGCCGGTGTCCCCTTGGCGACCGGCCTGCGGGCCTATGCCGAAGAATGCCCAGCCGCCTCACGAAACGGGCTGATCGGACTGGCGGAAACGGTCGAATCCGGTGTGCCGGTCGAGACCGCCCTGGAGTCCCCCCGACACGCCTTGCCCCCGTACCTGGCGGCCTTGATTCGGGCAGGGCTGGAGACCGGACAGCTGGGAACCATGCTGGAAGAATTTTTGAGACAACAGCGGCGCGGCCGACGGGTGGGACAACAGCTGTCGCTCGATCTGATCTATCCGCTGTTCGTGATCTATTTCTCAGCGGCAATTGGCCTGTTGATGCTGATCTTTGTGGTACCGATGTTTACATCCATCTTTGAAGACTTTGGGCTCACGCTGCCCAGCTTGACCGATTCGATGATCCAGCTGTCTCGGCTTGCCGTGTATCTTCAAATTCCCATTGCGGTCGGCATGCTGGTGAGTGGCGGACTCCTGATCCTGATGCTGGCGGGACAAGTCGTACTCCCGATGCTGGATCGGAGCCGCTGGCTGGGGGGCGGGGCTCGCGCCGCCAGCTACTCGGAATTCTGTTCCCTGCTGGCCCCGCTGGTCGAGGCGCAACAATCGCTGCCACGGGCCCTGGATGCATGTGCCCGCGCGCTGTCTCACAGCCGACTGCGGACGAAGGCGCTCCTGCTCTCACAGAAGTTCGATGGATCGCAGTCCCTGGAGGACGCCGCGGACGAGGTGGGAATGCCCGTCGAGCTGGCCCATCTGTTCCGATGGGAGCAACGCGGAGCTGCGTTTGGCCAGATTCTGCGATCCTGGGCGGACCTGTTCACGCTGGCTGCCGAGGGCCGCTCGCGGGTGATGCTGGCGTGGATTTCTCCGGTGGTTGTCGTCGTCGTGGGAGTCTTCATCGGTCTGCTGATTCTCTCGTTGTTTCTACCCCTGATTCGTCTCACCAACTCCCTGTCCTAAGGAGCTGCACCATGTGGATCATTGTGATTCTGCTGCTCCTTCCGACGCTGGGGCGGGCGGTACTGGTCGTGGATCGGCGGCGACAACGAGCCCTGCCGATCCAACGTCGGCAGAGCTGGGAGTTGTCATTGCGTTTGCTGGGCGGGCTCTCCCTGGTGGGAGGCGTGTCACTGCTGGTCGTGACCACCATGATCACGGCGGGGATGTATCAATCCTGGCCGTTCTACGGAATGTTGAGTGCCGCCCTACTGTACATCGGTAAGCAGGCCCTGACCGTGCGAACCCCGATGCCCGGGTCTCACGAGGATCTGGACGATCCCGATGTCCTGGAGCGCTACACACTGGGCTCGCTTCTCGACGACCCCGTCGCGGGACGGATGCGGAGTGTGGCCTGGTTCCTAGTGGTCTATCCGCTGCTGTTTGTCGCCGCGACAATTAGTCTGTTCGCCGTCCCACTGACCCTGCTTCTCCTGTTGTGCCTCGCGGGAACATTACGCTCGCGCCGTTCGCTGGAAACGCAGATCCTATGGCTGCTGGCAATCTGCGTGCGGCATCAGATTCCCATGGCGGATGAGTTGAAACACTTTGCCGCCGCGCAGCCGGTGACGATACGCCGAAAACTTCTACAAGCGGCCAAGTCGCTAGAATCAGGCGAGCCCCTGGCGCTGGTTCTGGAACGCCAGCGGTTTGTCTCGGCGTCCAACGCCTGTGCGATTCGTGTGGCTGGTGGACATAACCAGCTGGATCAGACGCTCCTGCGTCTGGCCGAGGAGGCCACCGATCGGATGCGTTCGACCTCACTGGACCGCCTGAGCGGGGGCCTGCTGCACGTGGCTGCCCTGTTCATGATCGGAACCACACTGTTGTCGTCGATCATGTATTTCATTGTCCCCAAGATGAAGGTGATCTTCGAGGGCTTTGGCATGGAATTGCCGCCCATTACCAAACATCTAATCCAACTCAGTGACCTGACCGCCAAGGGACAATCCTGGACGATCTTCTGGGTCGGATCGGCATCGTTTTTGATCACTGGATTGTCGTTCCTGCAACTGGTCGGATGGGGCAGCTTGAAGTTCCCGCTGCTGATGCAATGGTTCCCCCGTCGAGACGGCCCCGAGGTTCTGCGAACCCTGGCGGCGATCATCCGGGGTCAAGCCGCATTGCCGGACCAGTTACAACTGGCGGCTGAGCGTCCGGGGCGACCGGATCTGGGTGCCCGCTACCATCGTCTCTCTGTCGCCGTCCGCGCGGGAGGAGATCTCGGGGCGGCCCTGTGCCGGGAGCAACTGGTTTCATCGATCCAGGCCGATGCCCTGACGGCTGCCGAGCGGGCGGGACATCTGGAGTTCATGTTGACCTCGCTGGCGCATTCGACACAGCGGAATCAGCAGCGGGGACTGGCCCTCTGGGCCGAATTGATCGGTCCGATTGTGGTTCTGATGGCGGGAATCGCCGTGGCCTATGTCGTCGTCGCATTGTTCATGCCGCTGGTCCGGCTGATCGGAGAGCTCTCATGATCGGACGACCTCAGTCCACGAAATCGTTCTCCTTGGTGGAGGTTCATCAGCCTCGTCGTTGCGGCACGACAATGGTCGAAATGGCCGTCGCCGTGGCTCTGATCGCGGCCCTGATTTCCATCCTGGTGCCGATATTGTCGCGAGCCCAGGTATCTCGAACCGAGGGACTGGTTCGCGAGCGGGCACTGACCTCCGTCGTCAATCTGCTGGAACGGGCGAGTCTGTTGACAGAACGGACTCCCGAAACCCTGGCTCCGCTGGGGCAGGAGATGATCGCGGGACTGGAGATCCCCGATCCGCTATGGACGTTTGAGCGGACCACGGAAGCGGATGGCCCGCTCGTCCGGTTGCAGGCCACGCTCTCCTGGAGCACGAACCGGACCACACGCAGTTCGGTGGCCCTCGTCCGCTGGTATCCGGGAGAACAACCATGAGATCGTTCCGGATAGAAACCTCTGCCCCCTGCCGTCGAGGCTGGATGCTGGTCGAGCTGATTGTCGTCCTGTCTCTGGCCACCATCATCGGCGGCGCAGCCCTGATGCTGACCTCGCGAATGCTGGGAGCCCAGCACCGCATGGCGAGCTCCCTTGTCGAATATCGAACGCTGTCACAGCTCGAGCTGCAGCTGCGGAATGATGCCCGCAACGCCGGACGGATCGAACGAGTTGACGGTCTGGACGCCGCACCGTGGCAGTTGCGTTTTCCGAGCCATGATGCCGATCCGGTCTACACGTTTTCTGCGGATCGCGTCGAGCGGCATCTCGGCGGGCAACTTGCCGGACGCTGGACCGGCTGGACAGGACGTTGGGAAACCACGGTCGACGCCGATGGTCGACGGGCCCGGTTGGAACTGCTGGGCACGGATGCCGTGGTGGGAGAACCCCCTCGAACGCCTCGCGGTCGAATGATCGTGGTGCAGCGGTGGGAACTGGTGACCACGAACGGGAGGCCCCACCCATGAGAACCTCTCCTCGACCGGCCCACCCCCGAAAGGGCTGGGCGCTGCTGTCCGCGCTGGTTGCCGTATTGATCGTGGCGGCCCTATCCGCCGGGCTCATACGAGCGATTCTGGCCAGCCATCGCGAGATCGAACTGCAGGAACATCTGGCCCAGGCGGACCAGCTGGCGGAATCGGCCCGCATCCGCGTGGCGACCCAGTTGCAGAAGACACCGAATTACACGGGTGAAGTCTGGAAACCCGCCGCTTCGGGTGGGTCCGCGATGCAGGCCACCATCACGGTGACAGGCACGGGAGCATCGCCGCAGGCCCGCGTGGTGTGTCTTGTTCCGGCGGATGTCCCGCATCCCGTCCGGGTCGAGCGAGCCTGGTCATGGACCCCCGCGCCACCCCCTGAAACACCTTCTCCATGAGATCGATCATGACCCCAGCACTTCCGGTTCCACAGACCATCTGCCGCACCCGTTCGGGGTTCACCCTGATCGAGCTGCTGGTTGTGGTGGCCATTATTGCCGTGCTGATTGCCCTGTTGCTGCCCGCCGTACAGCAGGCCCGCGAGAACGCCCGCCGCACGCAATGCCTGAATAACCTCTCGCAGATTGCCCTGGGGCTCAGCAGCTACCACACCGCCCATCGGGTCTTTCCGCCGGGAACGATCAACCCCACGGGTCCGGTCGATCGCCTGCCCACGGGATACAAGCATTCGTGGGTGGTCCAGCTGTTGCCCTTCATGGGGGAAGAGAATCTCGCCAAGCTGTTTGATCCCCAGGTCAGTATCTTTGAGCAGGTGCAACTGCGTCAGCGGGAGCGCGCGATCGGGGTTCCCTGGATGTTCTGTCCCAGTACGCCTAATGCTTCGACGGGGGGACTGGGCACCTATGCGGGGAACCACCATGAGGTGGAAGCCCCGATTGACACGACCAATAACGGGATGCTGTTTCTGAATAGCAGCCTGCGACTGCGCGACGTGGATGATGGTCAGCAATACACGTTACTGGTGGGGGAGATCCGCGTCCCTCAGCGGTGGTTTGTGGGCACCCATGAGTCTCTCCGGAATACCGGTCATCCATTCGATGGACCGAACTTTGGCAACCCCGCCACGGGGCCCGGAAATGCCTGGGAACTGCCCCCGGAGGAATCGCCCGATGCCGTTCCCGTGGATCAAGACGCCGTGCAAGCTCAGAAACTCCTGCGGGTAGGGGGCTTTGGCAGCAACCACACCACAGGAGCCCAGTTTGCCTTCGTGGATGGCAGTGTGCGATTCATCAGCCAGTATGTGGACACCGCTTTGTTTCGTCGTTTAGGCAGTCGCCGCGACGGAGAAATCGTGGGAGATTACTGATGATGGCTCCGTCACGCCCCTCCCTGGACAGCCATCGGCACTCGGGTTTCACCCTGATTGAGCTGCTGGTTTCGATCGCCATCATGGCGGTGGTCGCCGCCCTGACCCTGCCCGCGATTCAGCAGGCCCGGGTACGGATGCGCGGTGTTCAAAGCCAGTCGAATCTCGCCCGGCTGGGCGAGGCTTTTCATGCCTACCACCTGTCGCAAGGGAGCCTGCCCGCCGGATCGATTGACGGGCAGTCCCCCGCCCGCGCCATGCCCGACCGGTTTGTCTGGGGATGGGGACTCCAACTGCTGCCTTATCTGGACGAGACGAATCGTTATCGAGCACTCGACCCGGCACGGGGAGTATTCGCGGAGTCTCACCGTGCCGTGACACGGTCGGCCCCGCCCGTGTTCGTCTGCCCGCTGGGAACTCCGAAAAAGCCGCTGGGTTATGCCGCCTGTCACCATGATCGTGTGGCCGAGATTACTGAAAGCAACTCAGGCGTGTTCTGCCTGAATCAACCCGTTCGACTATCGGACCTGGTGGATGGAACGCAGTATTCCCTGTTCGTGGGTGAAGCTGCGGGAGTGCGCTGGAGCGAGGGAACCTTTGGAAGCCTGCGACACGTGGGCATAACTTACGACCCCCACGATGCCTCACAACTGGCGGGGCTGACTCCCGCCGAGGTACGTGCCGCTCGTCGTGAGATGGCCCGCGAAAACGAATCGCAGGCCAAGCGGGAGCGAGGGGGAGAGAATCCGGACGAAATGGCTTCGGGAACGTTCGAGTTGGAAAATGAAAACGGAGGAATGCCCGGAGAATGGATAGACAATGGAGAGCATCCGCCCGCGCCACCCACGTCCGAAGTCCTGAAACGTGATCGACCGCCCACCAGCTTTGCTCCTGTGGGAGGAGCCGGCACCCGCTTCCTGTTGGGTGATGGTTCCGTGCGAGTGATCTCTTCGAGTATCGACTTGTCGATCCTTCGCCGCCTGGCCAACCGGTTTGATCACTGGACCGCTGGCGAATTCTAAGGGCAAGCGATGCGGCCTCGACACTACCTCACCGGACTGATGAGTCTCTGTCTGAGCCTGTACCTTGGAGCTGTGGCCACAGCTCAGAACATCGAGGATTCCCCCTCGGCGATACAGGTCTCGGATGTCGAGTGGGGATTCGACGGAACAGTGCGTGGCAAAACTTTTATTCCGTTGAGATTGAACATCAAAAACCCGGGCGACCAAGGGCGGGATCTCACCCTGCGCCTGTTGCGGAGCGATGGGCTCAGCGATGTTTCCGAAGAGTACCGCCAGCAGATTCACGTTTCGGCGGGGATCTCCCGGCGCGTGCAGTTCCTGCCCTTTATCAACGATGCCTCCGATCCCTGGATCTTACGATGGGGGGATGGGGATGATGAGATGCTGGAACTGCGCACGAATGGGGCCGATGATGGCGTGGCGTGTCTGGTATCGAGCAACGACCCGACCGCCACCACGGGCGCGTTACCCCGATGGGACGAGGAGACGTTTCCCTCCTCGGTTCAGGCTCTGGATGGATTGCGAGTCCTGGTTCTGGATCATGAGCCGGTATGGACACGCGCCCAGAAAAAAGCCTGCGAAGACTGGGTGCGGCTGGGCGGTCGGATCGTGCTGTTGAAACCGACCGGCGGGGACACGATCCCTTTTGGTCCGGGCCTGGAATTCCTCAACCATATCGATGCCACGACCCCCTGGGGAGCTGGACGGGTAAGCCGACTTGCCATCCCGGCCCGCGAGTTCCAGCGCTCGACGATCGAGCGGCACATCCTGGGACGCCGCCTCTCTCTGGGAGATCTTCAGCACAAGCTGGAGATGTTCGAGCGGAACGGACAAATGTCGTATGACCGTTCGCAGGTTCTGGGGACGCTCAAGGAGCTGGCGGCTTTCAGTCAGCGCTGGTGGCTGATCTATCTGATGGTCTTCCTCTACGTGGGTTATCAGTACCGGGTGGGGTCGCGTTACGGCTTATTGCTGAAGAATCCACGTGGGTTGTATTGTCGGATGGTGGGCGCAACTGTGGTGGCGTCGATCGTGATCTGTGTGCTGTCGCGAGTCGGATTCCGAAATGCTGATCGGGTCCGGACCGCTGCCATCGCTCGCCCGGTGTCACCCGGTGTCTATGACGTGGAAGGGTGGGCCACTCTTTCAACCGGATTGAATGGAGGATTGCACCAGTTTTCAGTCGTGGGTGACGGGCCGGTGTATGGGGCGGGCGAATCGTATGGCCAGAGCCCGGTACGGGTCACCGAACAAGGATGCGAAATCGACCAACCGGCCTTCGCCACGCAGAAGATGGCCTACCGGATTCGGGCGAATCTACCAGACATCAGCGGAAATCTGACTTCCGGGGACCTGCAAACCACACTGCTGGCTGCCCTGAGAAATCCCACCGGATCGCCAAGAATCCACGAGGCGGCCATCCTGACCGGGAGCAGCCTGCTGCGGCTTCCCCGGGCCAATTCCCGACAGGGCATCCTGGAACCAGGCAGTTCCTCATCCATGGCGGACTGGATCCGCGAGCAGACCGTCCGACAACACCATCGCCGTCGGTTTCATGCCCTGGGAATGTGGGGTTCCCTGGTTTACTCGCCCTCGGAGGAAGAGCAATATCAGATGATCTTCGATGAATTGCTGGGCAACGCCTTCCGGGTGGGGATCAATGTCTATCCCGATTCATTCGTAGTCCCTCCGGGGCAAGCCCGTGTCGTTCTGATGACCGACTGGCCGAAGGAACTGGCCTTTACGGGGGATTATCCGGATATCGAGGGGCGCATGCTCTACGTGATCGATGTTCCCTTGCGATCGACCGAGTGACGGACCTGACCTCCCTGGTTTTCTTCATGAAGCTTCTGGCCCTTCTCAGTCATACATTGGCCCATCAGGCCCGCTGCCCGGTCGCGCACCGCCTACGCATCGGCAACTTGTTACTGATGACGCTGATTGTGGCAATGGCGCACTTCACCGCCTCGATTTACGAGGGTGTGGGCCGGGAGATGATTCGGCTGTTATCCGGACTCGACATGCTGCTGATTGTCGTGGCGGGCAGCAGTCATTTCGGATCGGTAATCACGGAAGAAAAAGAGCAGGGGACGCTGGGACTGTTGAAGCTGGCGGGGTTCTCCAACCTGGGATTACTGCTGGGGAAGTCTGCGGCCCGCGTGTTGTCCGTCCTGTTGATCTTCCTACTCCAGTTACCGTTTGCCTTTCTGGGGGTCATGCTCGGCGGTGTCTCACCGGGGCAGGTCATTGCCGTGTTTCTGGCTCTGGCAGCCTTCATGATCCTGGTGGGGAATCTGGGGCTGTTTTTCTCGCTGGTTTGTCGACGAAACTCCCTGGCGGTTTCGTTAACGACCCTGACGGGGATGCTGGTGATCTGGGGAGACTCAATCATCGGGTTCATCCTGACGGCGGGGCATACCCGTCGGATGCTCTGGGTCACGGGCGCATTGCAGTGGATCGAAAGTCAGCTGAATGTCATTTCGATCGATGACCGCCTGCGAGCCATCATCATGTTCCGCGGTGTCGATATTCTCGGGCCGCAGATCGGACAATCACTGGGGTTGTCGGTGGGGTTATTTCTGGGGGCCTGGGCTTTGTTCGACCGCTTCACCGAAGGGACGGAATCGGTCGAAAGAGAACCCCGCCTTTCCCCCCGACGATGGCGTTTATGGGGTACGACCCACGTCTGGAAAAACGCCATCGCCTGGAAAGATTTTCATTTCCCGTCCGGTGGGTGGGGTATCTGGCTGGCGAAGGGGCTGGTCCTGGCCGGAGCCATCATGGCCGGGATGGCGTTCGAGGCCCAGTACAAAGCAATGACCGGAAGCCAGCTCCGGGAAATCGTGGCCTACGGATGCGTGGGACTGATGATTATCGAGATCCTGCAACTGGCGGGAAATCTCTTTGGCGAAGAGTACCATTCCGGAACCCTGCCGAATCTTCTGCTGATCCCCCAATCGCTTTCGCAGATGGTGTTCTCCAAACTCTGGGCTGGGGCACTCCACCTGATCCCCTCCAGCGTGGCGGCCCTCGCCGCCATCGGCGTTGCCGGGAAAGAGCAGCTGTATTCCGGTCCACAGATGCGACTGCTGGCATGGACAGCGGGGTTAATCTTGTTGTGTCATTTGACGGTGTTCTATTCCCTGCAGGTCAAACGGGGGGCGCTGGCGATGGCCTGTGCGACGCTGATCGTTGCCGGAGCGGTGCTGCTGCCATCGCTGGCGATGGCGACACAGATGCTTCTGGCTGATCAGCAAATTCCCAGGAGTTTCCAGGGCCCCGAGGCCTGGGCCCCTCTGGCCTATATTGCGATCATGGGGTGTGGGGGGCTGCAGTTTGCCACAGTAATGGCGATTCATCGGGCGGGCGAAGAGGGCGTGAGCTGAATTCGCACACCTTGCACAGCGGACTTCCCGTAAGCGGCAGCGACCGCCGGTTCCTCTTGACTCCCGGTCGAGGTCTGGCGGATAACCTCGCGGTCTGAAGTTCGTTCCTGGCAGGGAGGCTGGGTCCATGCGACGCATCGCGGCATGCACAGTGATCGTGACCTATCTGGCGGTACTCGGCTTCGGCCTGATCAGCCATGCGGTGGGTTTCAAATCGACCGACCATGTCGGCATGTACTTCCTGATCTGGGATATGTACTGCGGCTGGAGTGGATATGAACTCCGTCACCATTTGGTCGCCGAAGGGGCCAGCGGGCAGTATTACGAGTTGACCCCGGTGCCGTGGGGTGAATTTACTCCCTTCGGATCAGCCCCGCGGACCAGTTACGACAATTCCGCGTCGTTCACGGATGCCATCGCCCGGCATGTTCTCGAACACACCGAGCACGAAGAAATCACCCAGATCATCCTTGTCGAAGAGGCCTGGTCTAAGAAATACAACCTGCCCGATACGCTCTGGTCCCGGTACTACGAAGAACCCAAAGAGCCCCGCAGCTATTACCGGACGCGGGCTGTACTGAATTCCCACGGCGAGTTTCGTGAGCGGTTTCTCGATTGGGGGGGGTGGTTGGCCTATCGGTCGATCACGGACAACCCCCGCTTGCAGCAGAAGATGGCCGGGCGACCGTTCTTGACCACGGAGCAGTTTGGTCCAAGCAGCGTACGTCCGGTGAGCCATACGGTGATCGAACACGAATAGCGAACGGTTTGACCGGTCGGTCCCAGGGTTGAGCGGAGTGATTCCACTCCTGAAGGTGATCTCATGAATGCCCCCGCACCATCACCCGTCCCGGCCTCCTGGTGGGATAAGGTCGAACAATTCTTTTTTGCTCCTGAACGCCCGGTTGGGGTGGCGCTGGTCCGGATCACAATCGGTCTGGTGCTGCTCATTCCGACACTGCACCGCGTATTCCGCGTGCGTGAGTTCTACTCCTCGGACGGTGCCCCGTCGCCGATCTGGAACAACTATGGCCAGCCGGGGTTTCTGCCGATTCCCAATGCCCCCATGGCTGCCGGGCTCTATGCCTTGCTGATTCTATCCCTGGTGACCACCAGCATTGGCTGGCGAACGCGAATGTCGCTGGCCCTGGCAGCGGTACTGACAGCCTATCTGGGGATGCTGGACGTCATCAGCACGATAACCAAGTACACCGTCGTTTCCACGCATGTGCTGGCCCTGCTGGCGATGTCGGATTGTGGCAATCTGTGGTCGGTCGATGCCTGGCTGGCCCGACGGCGAGGCACGTCACTGCGAATCGATGGTCCGGCCTGGCCCCGGCGACTGATCCAGATCCTGATTGGTGTCGTCTATCTGGGGGCGACCATGACCAAGATTCACACACCCGCATTTTTCACCGGCGATCAACTGCGCTACTGGATGCTGACCAACGTCAATAGTGCGAACCCCACGGGTGAGTTTCTGTCGCAGTTTCCCGGGATGATTATCGGAATGGCCTACGTCACCGTGATGTGGGAAGTCCTGTTTCTGTTTGTCGCCTGGCGCGGCTGGCCTCGGCTGATCATGCTGAGTACAGGGCTGATCTTCCACTTCCTGACAATGTTGACGCTAGGGCTGTTTGTATTTCCATTCCTGTATTTCGCCGTATACCTGGCCTGGTTGGAGCAGGGCGATCTGACCTGGTGGCGGCAAACATTGAGGAAGAGTCCCTCCCTCCCCGAGCCGGTCATGCTTCAGCCCGGGGTCACCCGGAAATTCCCCAGTGGCCCGGCCTGGGCGGGTGTGGTCGGCGCGGTCTTCCTGCTGGGTGTGGGGATCGATCGAGCCTCGGACCCCTTTGGAGACCATCGGGCCGAGGGGCGACATGTCCTGCAGCCGATTTCGGAAGAACGTGTCGCTCAGCTGTTGCGGAACGACGAAGATGTCCATGTCACCGACAAGGTCTTTGCCCTGGATGTGGGTTCCGTACGGTTCAATGACAACCTGGTCGATCGTCGTCAGACGTTTGCCTACGGCGAGACGGTCCTGATCCAATGCAGTCTGCAACCGCCCCACGAAGACATGTATGTCGAGGTCTATCTGCGCGATGCGGCCGGTCAAGTCCACCGCCGGTTATGGCAGGTCGTGTCCCGCGAGAATCTACGGGGGCATTTCTGGTTTCTGATGGACGATTCACTGGCTCCCGGCGACTATTCGATTGTCATGCGAATCGACGGAAAAGACGCCGCTCAGCGTTCCCTCCAGCTGGAGGGCGGTTCCGGCGTCGCTCAGGTCGGGTATGAAGAGGCTGTCGAGAAGTAGACCTCGAACCGTGTACACACGCACCCAGAGGCATGTCGCTCGGATGCCATCCGGCATTCAAGGGGGCGGGGCGATGACCTCACAAGGCTTCTGGGCCGAGTAGATGCCGTGATGTCGATTCACCATGCAAGCGGTCGTACAGGCCAGAGCGTGGTACAGCACAGCCTCGCCCCCAAACATTTCAACGGCCATGACGATCCCGGTGATGGGAGTCCGCGTGGCTGCCATAAACACAGCGACAAAGCCCAACGAAGCACACAGATCCACCGGGCAGCCCGTCTGGACAGCCAGCGTGTGGCCGAGAGTGGCTCCGATAAAGAATAGCGGTGTGGCTTCGCCCCCTTTCAACCCGCTGCCGAGCGTGATGGCGGTCAGCAGCAGTTTCCAGAACCAGCTGAAGACGGAGACCCCGCCGGGCTCAAAGGCTCCGGTCAGGGAGACGCCCCCCGGTGTCGGTGACGTGATACCGATCCCCAGATAATCGCGAGTTCCCAGCAGCCCGGTAATCACGAGAACGATCACCCCGCCCAGCAGTGGTCGGAGCAGCGGCGACTCACTCGCCCGGCGGAATAATGCCTGACAGGCGTGATGCGTTGCGACAAACAGCCGACTGACCAGTCCAAAGGCCACTCCGCCGCCGATTGCAAAAATGATCAATCGCCCGTTCCACGGAGCCAGCCCGCCGGTCGCACCCGCTGGAAGGAGGCTGGCCACTGCGTACTGGGTATGCTCGATCCCCCACGCGGCACAGGTCCGATCGCTGATGATCGCAGTCATCAGGCAGGGAATAATTGCCCGGGTCTCCATCTGCCCGAGTCGAACGACTTCCAGGGCGAACAGCGCTCCGGCGACGGGTGTCCCGAAGACGCCTCCAAATCCGGAGGCCATCCCCGCCAGAAGCAGGATGCGGAGTTCCCCCGGCCTGAAGCGGCGGGTGAACCGGGCGATGCCCCCGGCAATGGCTCCGCCCATCTGGACGGCTGTACCTTCCCGCCCCGCCGATCCCCCCCCCAGATGCGTCAGCAGGGTGGTCACAAGTACCAAGGGAGCCATCACGGGCGAAACGCCCGCGCCCGGCTCCTGAATCTGTTGAATCAGTAAATTATTTCCAGCTTCCACCTCGCGGCCATACCGGGCGTATAACCACCCGACGACCACTCCCATGAGGGGTAACAGTCCGATCAGCCCTGGGTGGGCCGTGCGCCCCTGGGTCACCACGTCCAACGTCGCCAGAAACAGCGCACAGGCCGAGCCGGTCAATCCGCCGAGTACGATCAGCGCACACCACAACTCGCACCACCGTGACAGGTCGAGGTCGTGATTCGAACTCGACGAGGCCATGGCAGAACCTCTTCGCGAGGAACTCGCGAAATTAGTAGGTCGGGATCAGGTTCAGTGATGTGGTCTGGTAAGGCATGGGAATCCCCGCCTGCATCACCCCGCCCGAGTAGTATGCATTCGGAGCGATCCCATTGGGAGCGTACGCTCCGCACCCGCCAGGACCGCAGGGACTGGCCGGATATGCCGCACCATAGCCGCCACCACCCCCGCACGGCTGGCAACCACCGCCGTAGCCGCCACCAAACATCGGATGGAACAGGCCGCAGCATCCGGAACCGGAAACCATCAGAGCCAAACCGAGACTTGCGATTGCGAACCGATTCATGAGACGACCTTCCGGGAGAGGGGAGTGTTCGAGAGGACCAGGTTCCGAAGCGATGTCCAGATCTGGCGATGACCGAGTTGAGGTCGGAGCAGCTGACATTCAGCCGCCATCAGCCACCTGCGTGAGGCACAGAGAAGTGCCTCGAGGAGGGCCTCGCCGAGGAGTCGTCCGCAGCGAGCGGGCGGAACATTACGACTAACTCAAAAAAACGGTCAAGACGGACGGCGATGTTTGCCGGTCCCGGTTTTGGGTTTCCCCTTTTTTACAAAGAAGCCGAGGTTACCCAGCTTTTCATCAAGTCTGCGTCACACGGGTCGCGAAGGCTGCCGCATTTCACGGTACAACGTCACATGCCGCTCGATCATTTTCCCAACGGAAAGCTCCGTCTCGACATACTTCCGGGCCTGCTCTCCCAGCGTCTGACGGAGCGTCTCATCCTGCAGCAGGCGGCGCGTATATTGGGCGAATCCGGCACTGTCTCCCACGTTGACCAGATAACCGTGCGCGCCATGCTGGACGAGTTCCTGATTCGGGGGAATCGCGGTCGCCACAATCGGACAGCCACAGGCCATGGCCTCCATCAGGCTGTTCGACATCCCCTCAAAGTCACTTCCGAGCCACGCCACATCGGCATGTCTCCAGAGCGTGGCGGCATCGGACCGATGTCCGACAAACTGAACATGCGTCGTGACTTCGACTTGTCGGGCATACTCTTCCAGATAACCCCGCTGTGGACCATCTCCCACGATCACCAGATACACCCGAGGGTCCGCCTGCCGCAGTAACTGCATGGCCCACAAGAGGTCCGGTATCCGTTTCTGCGGAGCGAGCCGCCCGACACACAGCACGATCCGGGCATTCTCGGGCAACCCCAGCGTCTTCAAGAAGGCAGCTCGGGGCTCTTTCGGAAATGCCGGTGTGTCCACACCGTTCGGGATCATCCGCAGCTGATCTTCGCGATACCCCAGCGGGCGGTAAAAGTCGACCACGGCCCGGGAGTTACCGATCAGCCGGGCCGTGCGCGCGACCAGTTGCCGGTCAACCCACAGCTGCCAGCCGCTCTTCCAACTGTCGACGCAGCGTTCGGAAACCACGATTCGCGAGGATGAACGGGCGGGCCAGGCCAGGCGGCCATAGCTGTTGGCGGCAAAGAGCCATGTATGCAAGATATCCGGTGACTGCCTGGCCAGATGAGTCCGCAATCGGAAGAAGGCTGCGGGGTCGAATTTCCAGCGTTTACCGATGATGGTCACTGGAATTCCCGCGTCTTGCAGCAGCGTCTCATACGGTCCGCCACTAGTCAGGCAGGTAACACTCACCGCAAATTCCGGACGTGGTAACCCGGCAGCCAGCAGAGCGAGTTGCTTCTCGGCTCCCGACTGGACCAGCGTCGGAATGAGTAGTTCGATCCGGGTAGTCCCTGGGACCGCGAGAGGGGAAGACTCCATTGTCGGCACCGGGAGAACACCAGACGACCGCAGACCCACGCCCAGGGGTCCAATCATGCAGGCATCGTGACAGGGCGGCTAGCGAGAGTCCATCCCGGTTGCGATCCGGGGGCTCGAAGCCTTACTGGGGTTGCGAGTGCCCCGCGCCCTGCTTATCGGATGCGGCGGTCAGGTCCACAGCCGGGACGACTTCTACGGTTCCCATCGGTCCCAGATTCCGATAGCTGGCGGGGGAAATCGCGGGTTCAATGGCCGGTGGACCCGTAAGGACCGCTGTTTGAATCCCGCCGCCCCGGGTCCGTTGCCGCTGGATCTCGGCCAGCCACCGCTGGGCCTCGATCATCTTGGGCTCTTTGACCAGTGCGAGACGCAGCTGTTCTTCCGCCTGGGCCAGTTGATTCTGATCCTTCAGGATCAGAGCGGTGTTATAGTGGCCGGCAGCGGGACCAACACTTTGGGCGAACTGAGTCTGGGCCGCATTGATTTCGCCGATATGGACGAGGGCCACTCCCAGCTGATGGCGGATTGTCCGGTCTTCGGGGCGGGACTCCGAGGCAGCTTTCAGGGAGGTCACGGCGGCGGGCCAGTCCTGATGACTCATCTCCAGCTTTCCCATTTCCAGATGGGCATCCGCTGACTTGGGATTGATTTGAAGTGCCGCCTCCAGCCGGGCTCGGCCCTCTGTCGGACGATCTTGTAACAGATCCAGGCGAGCCAGACCGACCAAGGCTAGAACTTCGTTCGGACGAGTTTTCAAGACCGCAGCATAGTGGGTCCGGGCCTCGTCGAAATTGCCAGCTTCTTCCATCCACTGGGCATAGCTCAGCTTGAGCCGCTCGGGGTCTTCGACTTTCTTATCGGGGAAATCGGCTTCCACGGACTGTTGACCGTCGCCGTAACTGACTTCGGGGCGAGCGAACGGATTCTTGGAACCCTCGTTGTCTGATGTCTTTGAGGACCAGACACAGCCGGGCGTGCCTGACAGTATCAGGCCGACGATCATCCATGACCCGATACGCGTAGTGTCCATCCGACTTACCCCACAGCCTGGGACTATGCCGCGCGGGTAAGGGGGCTCCGCAGACGATGGGCCACCGCCATGAGAAGATCGGTCCGCGCCCGCACGGTCTCTTTGTGGAATCGGCAAAGTGCCTCGACTCCCTGAAGCAGATTTTTCGGGTCACAGCATTTGGGTGGACTTTGCGGGCTGTAGTGGCCCTCGAACAGCTGGTCGACGGCCCCTTCCTCGACTTCCATTCTCCGGCGACGGGCTTCTTCCAGCAGGATTGCGGAAAACCGATCCCGATCGGGCGCTGGCAGTTCCACGCGCGTCATGATTCGGCGAATCACGGGGGCGGGAATCGCCGGAGCATCCGGCCCCGCCACAAATACCAGCCAGGCATCCACCGGCAACGTGATTCGCCGCCCGGACACCGTCGTCAGGAGATCCGATTGGTCCTCCAGCGGCAGAATCCACCGATTCATCAGTTCCACAAACGAAGACGTGTGCCGCCCCAGGTCATCCAACACCAGGATGCCACCATTTGCCATCACCTGAAACGGCGCGACAGGACAGGCTGCGGAGACCGGTTGAGCGATACGAACCTCAGCCGGGCTTAGATCGAGCGACCGGTAAATTGCCGGACGGCGAACCTTGCGCCAGCGGGCGTCGCCCTCGGCGAGACACGCCGGCGTGACCTCTTCAATACGCGGCGAACTGTCCAATGGATGGTGAATGGCCGGGTCGAAGATCCGCAGACAGCAGTCGCCGGTCCATACGGCATATGGGACGTAGATCGCTTCCGAAGAGTGCTCGACGAGTTGAGCCAGACGGCCTGCGACGAGCGACTTGCCATTCCCGGAATCGCCGGTCAGCAGCAGCGCCCCCCCCGAAGCAGCAGCCAGCTGCAACTCTTCGAGCGTGGTGTCGTCCAACACGACGCCTTGCAGAGTCTGTGCCAGATCGTCAGCGGTGATCCCGGTCCCATCGAACCGCTGCTGACGGCACTGATCCAGATAGTCGTTGAGCGAGACGGGCGCTGGCCCCATATACCGCGAGGCAGCGAATGCGTCGCACGCCCGATTCCGTCCCGCCGATGTCGGACAGTACCGCACCGGGTCCGGTGCATGCGAAGTGACGGGCAATACCAATCCCGCAAGATCGAGAGATCTCAGCAATTCCTCGATGATGGCCTGCGGTAACCGAATCTCACGACACAGCTCCTCAGCCGAGGCACTGCCGCGGGGATGCAGATGCTTAAGCAGCAGCTCCTGCAATACCGGTAGCGGGACCCCGCTGGCCTCCAGAGAGGCGGGCGGTGTCGGAACGGCGATGGTGGGATATCCGCTCTCCGACATAGTGAGACCTTGGGTATGTTTCCCTTTCCGAGCCAGTGGGTCAGCAGGCGACCCGGGGTAGAAATGAAACTGGGAGGACACGTTCCCTAAGACACGGTCCCCCCAGTTTCGATCGCCCCCGGAAAATTAATTGCCGCCTCCGCCTCCACCACCGCTTTGCACCGATTGATAGGTGATGGCCGGAGGTGTACGGAGTTCGAGTTCCTGTTCGTAGATCCAGTTGACTTCTTCCGCCGAACGTCCTGCCGGGTGAGTCACACGGGTCAGGACGGGAGGCATCGCATCGGTCCCTGCCAAGCCCGCAATCGTTGATTGCACGGTAGCAACACGCGTCTGATTCATGGCGGGGTCGTTCATCGACTGCACATAAATCCGACGATGTTCCGTCGGGGCACTTTGAAGGATCCAGCGGACCTGCTTTTCACCCGCCTGGTTCAGGCCGTTGGTTTCGGGATCAAAGTGGTATTCGTAGAGTGTGGTGGCCATTTCCCAGCCGTTGCTCGTCTGGGCCTGCCAGACGCTACGGACCGCTTCACGATCCGAACAGACGTAGGGATGCGGCCAATACTTGGCAGCGTGGTACCGGTGCATGTACAGCTGCTTTTCACCGGTCGGACGCGGGCGCGGGGGCCAGAATTTCCCGTACTGATAGACCTGTCGGTCACCGACGGGATCTTCGGCGTGCATTGCGTACCACTCTTCGGAACCCCTTTTGGGGCCGTTGCTTGAGAACGGCCAGCCCGCCAGCAAACTGGCACTGGACAGTCCCACCATCGCTGCACATGCAGCCCAGTTCAGATATCGCACGATTGTTCCCCCCGGAACGCAGCCGCCCTGGCTCTCTCCGCCTTGATCCCGGATTTCGATGATCTTGGTGCGAGAGCGCGGCCCATCCTGAGAGTTCATCGGCAATCGACCCTGCCGGGATTGACGAGAAGTCGCGAAATGCCGGATGTAGCGAACTGACTCGAGTTCCGCGTTCTCCGGTTTCTCTCTCCTCTCCGACCCGACGAACGTCTACGATGATTGTCTGTACCCGGTTCTGTCGAAGGGGTTGCTCTTGAACACCCACATGTTGTCCCCGCTGATCCTGATGGTTCTGACCGTCCACTCAGTGGCCGCAGCTGAGGTCGCTCCCCAAGTTCTGAAAGCCCAATCCGCTCGCATCGCCACCGTTGCCCAGGCCATGCCCGCCGTAGTCGCGATCTTCGATAATGAGGGGAAAGGCGGTGGTTCCGGGGTTCTCATCCAGCGGGACGGTCTCACGGTGACCAACTTCCACGTCGTGGAAGGGATGGGACCGTTCATGAAGTGCGGGCTGAGCGATGGAAAGCTGTACGACGCCGTGGTCATCGGCATCGACCCCACGGGGGACGTGGCACTGATCCAGATGCAAGGGCGAACCGACTTTCCGGTGGCTGAGATTGCGGATAGTGATACGGTACAGATGGGGGACTGGTGCTTCGCGATGGGGAACCCGTTCCTGTTGGCGACCGATTACCAGCCCACCGTGACTTATGGCGTGGTAGCCGGAACCCATCGGTATCAATACCCGGCGGGCACCTTTCTCGAATACACCGACTGTCTGCAGGTCGATGCCTCGATCAATCCCGGAAACTCCGGCGGACCGCTGTTTAACAACCAGGGCCAACTAATCGGCATCAACGGACGGATCTCCGTCGAGAAACGTGGCCGCGTGAATATCGGGGCGGGATACGCCATCTCGATCAACCAGGTGATGCACTTCAAGGACCACTTGCTCAGTGGCCGGATCGTGGACCACGCCACATTGGGAGCGACGGTCACGACCGACGCCGAAGGACGAGTGGTCATTGCCCAGATTCTCGAACAGTCCGAGGCCTTTCGGCGCGGCTTGCGATCCGGCGATGAACTCGTCGAGTTCGCGGGCCGACCGATCCGGAGTGTGAACCAATTCAAGAATGTCCTGGGGATCTATCCTGCCGGATGGAAATTGCCACTGACCTACAAACATGAGGGCGAACAGAAGTCGATCGTTGTCCGGCTGCGAACGCTGCATCGCCGGGCGGAACTGGTGGGCGAGGACGAAGAGGCCCCGCCCGAACACCCCCGGCCCAAACTCCAGTTGCCCGAACTTCCCTTCGAGATTCCGGGACTGAACAAGAAACCGCCGCATGCTCACCTGTTTGAAGGAAAGGCCGGGTACGGGAATTTCTACTTCAACAAGCTGGCGACGGACCGGGCCATAGAGTCGATGCTGCCCTGGGGCCAGTTTGCGGCAGCCACGGGAACCTGGTCCCTGAACCTGAAAGGTCCCCGGAATGTGCCGATGCAGATCAAACTGACGGACACGACCGTCGCCGCGCGGATCGATGAGACCGCTTACATCCAGAATCTGTCTGAACCCTATCTCGATAAGCCGCCGGGTTCCGGGGGTCTGCTGATTGCGATGGACCATTTGCGGCGAATGCTGATTGCCCCGCACAAACAGTTCTCCGAGTTCTACTACGCAGGTTCGGAGCCGCTGGATGGCTCCGGTCCGCGAGTGGATGTGTATGTCGCTCTGCACAGCACGGCGATCAGCCGCTGGTACTTTCAACGGGAACCAATCGCACTGGTGGGCTGGGATACCGCGATCGAAGAAGACACCGACGAATGCGAAATCCGGTTCACCGAACTGGCCGACTTCGGCGGTCGCAAGCTGCCGAAGAAGCTGACGGTACGCCGGGCCGAGAGTCTGTTGGGTGAGTTTGAAATCGAGTCGGCGACGATGTCGGGGGAGCAGCCGTGAGAAGAACAACCGTGCTGAATCGGCAATCCCGAAGGTTTCTCCCGTGGGTGATGTGGGCCTGGGTGTTCGGAGTGGGACTGTGGGGAGGGAATCACCCGTTGTCCGCTGCGGATCGCTCGCCGGTCGAGGCTGAAGTGCAGTCCAAAGTCGTCAAGCTCTACGGAGCGGGCGGGCTGGCAGGACTGCAAGGGTACGGCACCGGGTTCATCGTTTCACCCGATGGGCATATCGCCACGATCTGGAGCCACCTGCTCGACGCCGATGCCGTGGCCGTGGTGTTGTCCAATGGACGTCGCCTGATGGGGCGGGTCGTCGCAGCTGAACCCAAGCTCGACCTCGCCTTGTTGAAGATCGATGCCACGGGACTCGAACACTTCGACCTGACCCGTTCGGCAGCCGGGGGTCCGGGGACGCGGGTCTTCGCTTTCAGCAACATGTTCAAGGTCGCTGCCGGAGACGAACCAGTCTCGATGCAGCACGGGATCATCTCGGCCCGGACCAAGCTGGCGGCGCGGCGCGGACGGTTCGCTTCGAACTATTCCGGACCGGTTTATGTCGTCGATGCCATCACCAATAACCCCGGAGCCGCCGGGGGGATTCTCACCGATCGACGAGGCCAGTTACTGGGAATGCTGGGACGCGAGCTTCGTGATGCCCAGTCACAGGTATGGGTGAACTATGTCGTCCCTGCAGGCGAGATCACTCCGACGCTCCAAGCCATGATGCGTGGCGAGTACACCCGCGAAAAGGTCGTTGATCCGCTGGCCAATGCCCGCGAGATTCCTCCGCGAACGTTTGGGCTGATTCTGGTTCCGGACATCGTATATCGGACGCCCGCCTACATCGACGAGATCGTCCCGGGCTCGGTGGCGGCTACCGCTAAACTCCAGCCGGATGATCTGATCGTGTTCCTGAATGGCAAGGTCGTGGGCTCGGTCCGCACACTGCAGGCTGAGTTGAATCTGCTCCAGCCCGGGGAGGACGCCGAGTTCGTTATCCGCCGGGGATCGGAACTGATTACCGTCCAGTTTCCGGTGCCCCTCTCGCTGGATGAGAAGCAGTGAGCGGAGCACCGCCTGCTCCCGACGAGATGTCACGGGCCATCAAGGAGCAGGCACACTCTCTCGGATTTGAACTGGTAGGAATCGCTCCTGCGGTGGCCCCTGAGACCCTGGCCCACTTCGAAGCCTGGCTCGCCCGCGGATTCGCGGGCAAGATGGCCTACATGGAGCGCCGCTGGGAAGCCTATACCCATCCCGAACATGTACTTCCCCCTGTGCGATCCGTGGTGATGCTCGGCATGGTTTATGGTTTTCGAGCCGAAGTCCGTGCCCGGGACCGGACCGCAACGGACGCCTCGCTCGTAAACGACGCGCGGTCTCACCCCGCCATGGGCCGCATTGCGGCCTACGCGCAAGGCACCGTCGATTACCACAATCTCATCCGGGAGCGACTCAAGCAGCTCAGCGGTGCGATCCATACCCTGGCACCCGGCTCACGGACACGCGGGGTGGTCGACACCGCTCCACTTCTCGAACGAGACTTCGCTCGCCTGGCCGGACTCGGCTGGTTCGGCAAGAACACGCTGCTGATCAACAAACAGCGGGGAAGTGGTCTCTTCCTGGCCGCCCTGCTGACTGACCTGGAGTTGGAAACGGACGCCCGGCACGACACCAGCCACTGTGGAAGCTGCACTCGATGCCTCGATGTCTGCCCCACCGGAGCCTTGCCGGAACCGTATCTGCTCGATGCCACACGGTGCATTTCGTACCTGACGATTGAGCTGCGCGACCAGCCGGTTCCAGAAGAGTTACGCCAGGGAATTGGCGAATGGATGTTTGGTTGTGACTTATGTCAGACGGTTTGCCCTTGGAACCACAAGGCTTCCCTCGGGTCGGTTCCCGAACTGCAGCCGGACCCCGCACTCATCGGACGGACATTGAAAGAGTGGCTGCAATTGACCCCCGAGCAGTTCACCGAACAGCTGAAAGAAACTCCCTTGAGCCGTCCGGGCTGGGCTGGAATCCTGAGAAATGCCTGCATCGTGGCCGGGAATCTCAAGGCGTTGGAGGTAGTTCCGGAACTGACACAGTTGGCCGGAGATCCCGACCCCCTCGTCCGCGAGGCAGCCTGCTGGGCACTCACCCAGCTTGCTCGTGGGGGTTGAAATAACGCCACCGGGTGGTCGTTCAGGGGGGCGGCTGGTCCGGCAGAACCCTCCGGAGAAATGATCTTGGTAGGGCTGAGCCACATGTCGTAAACTCCTGTGGCCTAGAAACTCACATCAGGAGCACGGAATGGATTCCGTCCCGGACGAGGTGCCGGAACTCTGGCAGGAGGCCCATTCCCGCCCTCCCCTGTTTCCCACTCCCACAGCCAATCCCTGGCGGATGTTCTGGTGGCTGCTGGTGGCGAGCGCCCTGTGCCTGGCACTGCTCGATCACCGTCTGTCTGGTTTTATCAAGTCGCATCGGTTGCGGGGCGATGCTGCCGACCTGTTGCACGCAGCGGAACATTTCGGGACTCCGTTTGGAGCCGTGCTGATCCTGGTGACCATCTGGTTGACGCACCCTGAGCTGCGCCAGCGGTTGGGACGAGTCCTGTGGGTGCCGGTGATTGCCGGGATGTCGGCGAACATCATGAAGCTGATGATCAGCCGGCGGCGGCCCAATGCCTTTGAATTTGAACAGTCAATTCTGGCGAGCTTTGAGGGGCTCTTCCACCTCGGAGCGGGGGGCTCGCGATTGCAGGGATTTCCCTCTGCCCATACCGCCTTTGCGTTTGGTTTCGCAGTTATGCTCGGATCGATGTGGCCCGTCGCCCGAAAATGGTTCCTGTGCCTGGCAGCTCTGGTCGCCGCTCAGCGGGTGGGCAGCTGTGCTCATTTCCCCAGTGACGTGTGTGCCGGAGCCGCTTTGGGGTGGCTGATCGGGTGGTACAGCACCGGCAATGGCTGGCTGGCCCGAATGTTCACGCGGATGGAAGACTGGTGGTTTCCGCCGCGACTGCCCGCTCCCCTGGGAGCCTCAATGGGACCGACCTCTCCGCCCCGATGGTCCGAGGGCCGTCCCCTGACTCCTTCGCCGGGACTGATTACCGGCTCGGTGGCGTCACGCCAAGCCGCCATTGTGCCTGTGCATGCGACACTCCCTTTATCCCATGAGTCACACGATCCCCGGGGTTCGTGAACGAGCGGCCAGACAACTGGTCCGAGGATTACCGTCATGTCCGACTTTTCGAGAACCCGTTGGTGGGTCCTGGCCGCAGCCCTGGTCACTTTCATGACGGGCCTGGGTTCGACACGTCTGTGGGACGAGGACGAAGGCTGGTTCGCCGCGACCGCCGCCGAGATGCATCGTCGGGACGAATGGATTGTCCCATGGCACAACGGCCAGGTCTTTACCCACAAACCCCCGCTCATGTACTGGGGGATGCGACTCGGTTTCGCGACATTCGGCGTGAATGAGTGGGGAGCGCGTATCGGGTCGGCCCTGTTCGGCACGGCGACCGCCCTGCTGACCTGCTGGATCGGCTGTCGGCTGTTTGCCCGCTCGGTCGGGCTGTGGGCCGGACTGGCCATGGCCACCTGTATCATGTTTGGGGTGGTGTCACGAGCGTCGACGGCGGATGCCTATCTGGTCTTTTTCATGACGCTGGTCATGGCCGCCTATATCCGGTGGACACCGGGATTTCAGACGAACGATGCCGTCGAAACGGGTCTGTCCCGCTGGTTGCCGGCTCGATGGAGCGGATTTGTCGCCATGTATGCCGCCATGGGGCTGGCCGTCCTGGTCAAAGGTCCGATCGGCATCCTGCTGCCGGGGACGGGCATCGGCCTGTTTGTCCTGCTGCAGCTCACCCGCGGTGAAGTCCGGTGGCTGCCGCGAGGGCTGGCCATCGCTCGCTGGATTCCCCGTGTCTTTTGGGAGATGCGGCCCATCACGGCAATCGCCACGGTAGTCGTGGTTGCGGGCTGGTGGTTCGGAGCCGTGGAAGCCCGAACGGGAAGCGGATTCATTGCCGAATTCCTCGGGGTCCACAATGTCCAGCGGTTCCTGACCCCAATGGAGAAGCACAGCGGTCCCATCGTCTATTACATCCCCGTCGTTTGGATCGGGTTCTTCCCATGGTCGCTGTTCCTGATCCCGAGTGTGGTCTCGGTCTGGAGGCGGTTGCGTTTCCGCCAGGATGAAGCGGGGCATGCCGTGGAAAAGGACCAGGCAGCGTGGCGATTCGCGGTGTGCTGGTTCGCCATCATCTTTGTATTCTTCTCCCTCGCGAAGACCAAGTTGCCGAACTACGTGCTGCCTTGTTACCCACCGCTGGCCTTACTGGTGGGAGGCTGTCTGGAGCGGTGGCTCCGGGAGCCGCGAGAAAACTGGCGGTTCTGGTCCCGATGGGCCTTTGGCAGCCTGGCCGGGGTCGGCGTCGCGTTCCTCGTTCTGCTCCCCCTCCTGTTGCTGGCCACTTCCCACGGGGAACCGTGGCTGGTTCGGCTGGGAGTGCAATCCACGCTGGTGGCCGATCTGCTGCCCGTGGCGTGGGTCGGGGTTCCTGCCTTACTGGGAGGTGCCGCCTGTTTCTGGCTGGCGGAACGCGGTCAAGCCGAACGGATGCTGGCGGTCTTCTCGGTCACGGCGGTGATTTTCAGCTTGAGTATTTTGAGTGGGGCGGCCCGGCATATCGATCGGCATCAGACGAGTGCCACACTGGCCGAGTGTCTCCAGCCGAATGCCGACGGCACGCCCGTCCCGGTCGCCGCGTTCCGGTTGAATTCGCCAACCCTGGTCTATTACGCCAATCAGCCCGTGCCGCGAATCTCGCGTCCCCATGAAATTGTCCAGCACCTGGCGACTCCTGGCTGCCTTCTGGTCACGACGGACGAGGGGTGGCACCAGCTGGATGAAGACATCCGACACAAACTGGAGACGGTACGAGAGCTTCCCCGGTTTCCGATCGAGGGGAAGGTGATGGTTTTGCGTCGCCGGACGGAAGTGACGGCTACAGTGGCAGAAGTGATTCACTAGCCCCATAAGTCAGGCGAACACCCCCTCAATAATCCGCCCATGGTCGAGGATCGGATGCGGACGTCCCTGCGAATCGGGTAACCGAGTATCCAGCGGCACTCCGAGCGCCTCGTAGACAGTGGCCGCGATATCGGCAGGGCCCCAGGGAACCGTGGTCGGCCACATCGCCTGGGCATCGCTGGCTCCGATGACCTGGGGCCGGGTACCGCCCCCCGCAAAGAAGATCGAACCGCACATCCCCCAGTGATCCCGGCCCCCGGCGGAGTTGATCTTGGGTGTCCGACCGAACTCGGTCAGGAACACCACCAGCGTGCGGTCCAGCATCCCGCGCTGTTTCAGGTCGCGAACCAGCGCGGCACATGCTCGATCGGTCCCGGCCAAGTGATATCCTCGACGGCACATCTCCGAGATATGTGGCATCTGCTGTCCAGCGGCGTTGTGGTTATCCCACAAGTTGCCGTAATCCGGGTCGTAGCCGTAATCGACCATGACAAAGCGGGCCCCCGACTCCACAAGCCGCCGCGCCATCAGACAGCGTCGGCCAATCTTGGTCGTCCCGTAGTCGGCGACCGTGGCGGGGATCTCCTGCGAAATGTCAAACGCCGATCGGACCTGGGGCGAAGTCAGCAGATGGGCGGCTCCTTCGAACTGCCGGGCCTGGGCCATCGTGCGCTGCGCGGCGTCCAGTTGCCGATCGACGACATCCAGTTGCTGATGCAGTCCGAGACGTGAATGCAGCCGATCGACGGAAAGCCCTCCCACGGGCTGTAACTCCCGAGGAGAGAGGTCTTCGGATGCAATCGGGCTGGGGTTCGCTTCTTTTTGCCCCACCGTGAAGTCCGGCTGTTCCGGCACACCTCCCAGGCAGAAGGGGGCATACCCATTTCCCAGCCAGCCCCCGACAAACAAGTTATACGGCGGAGGACCGGGCCGGGTGATCCCCGGAACGGCGATATACCCCGGCAACCCCTCCCGGGGACCATGCAGGTACGACACCACCGATCCTATATTCGGTTCGGCATACAGTTGAGCCATCGTGACCTTATGTCCGGACAAGGTATACGCCTGGCTCAATAGATGGTCGTTACTGTCGTGGGAAAAGCTGCGGACCAGGCACAACTGGTCGGCAATCTGTGCCAGTTGCGCCATCGGCTCGCCGAACTGGACACCGGGAATGTTGGTGGCGATGGCGGAAAGCGTGCCGCGGATCTCCTCGGGGGCCTCGGGCTTGGGATCGAACGAATCGATATGCGTGACCCCGCCCCCCATCCAGAGAAAGATGACCGCATCGGCAGTCGGTCGTGACGATTCCGCTGCCCGGGCAGCGGACTGCCAATGGGCCGGAACCACTGACCCCGCAATACTTAAGGCTCCCACCCGCAGCAGGTCCCGCCGGGACAACAGCGATGCACAAGGCAGCCCAGACGTAAGCATCGAGGAGGGGGACATCGCGCGGCCTCGGAAGACAGATCAATTCTCATTGATTATTGTGATCGACCGGGGGCGTTCGCAAGAGCCACTGTTTCTGCCGATTCCCGTGGCCCGACCGGTTCCCATTCCCGAAAACACTGATGGCAACTGACAATCAACTCGACAGACCGCCACCCGGCTGCCAGAATTGGGACTCGCAATTCCCCGTCTCTTGATCGTGAGAGCCATGGACACCCACACTCCCGCCACCACCAGTTCTGTCCCGGATGTCTTTGGCGACGCCGATGTTCAGCAATTCACGGCGGACGATACCGAAGCCGGTCAGGCCATCTGCCAGATGCTGTCCATGTTTTTCGCATACACCGTGGGCGTGATGGTCTTGTCGACGCTCGTCACCATTTATTGGACCACCCGGTAGTTCGCCACTTCCGGTGCGCTGGCCTGCTGACATTATAACCCCAGCTCAGCCCGCAGCTGGCGGTAGTCTTGGGCCACGTCGGGCATGGCTCCCGAGCGGGAAGCCACGATCCCTCCAGCGCGATTGGCAAAACGGGCTGTTTTCTCCAGTGGCTGTCCCTCGAGCGACAGCATGATGAATGCGGCCGAAAAGGCATCGCCCGCCCCCACGGCGTCGACCAGTTGAATCGACTCGCCGGGCAGATCCACAATCTCCTCGTGGCGGGCCACGAAACAACCCCGCTCCGCCCGCGTGACGATCACGGTCTCGACGGGAAAGCGAGCCTGGAGATTGCGAGCAAAGGCCCGCTCACTCTGACTGGCCAGCCCCAGTTCAGCGGCCACAGTGGAGAGTTCATCGATATTCAGCTTGGCCACCCGGCAGTGCGTCAGTGAATGCTCCAGGGAGTCACGGTCGTACCAGTCCTGCCGCAGGTTCACATCAAATACGACAAGCCCCTGTGTCCGCTGGATGAATTCTTGAATGGCCTGCCGGGCCACGGGTGAGCGCTGTGCCAACGAGCCAAAACAAACCGCGTCCGCCCGATCGGCCAGTTGCAGCAGGGCGACCGTGGGCTCCAGATGGTCCCAGGCCACCTCTTCATGGATCACATAGGTCGGATGTCCGGGATCGCGCATATCGACGGTCACGCGACCGGTCTCGTGATCCGCATCCCACTGAATGGCCGAAGTGTCCAGACCCTTGCTCACGAAATAGTCGTAGAGGGCCCGACCGGCTTCATCGGTACCCAGTCGGGTCGCCACGACTCCCCGGGCTCCGTGCTGGGCGGCGTGATAGGCCACATTGGCGGTGGCCCCTCCGGGTTTGCGTTCGGTCCCAAAGATATCCCAGACAGCCTCACCCAAACCAACGACGATCGGCAGATTGCTGTGCATTATCGGAACCTCCGCAAATGATCGGGAATCAGAACCTTACCAACGGACCGGGGAAATCCAGCCACCTGCCAGCCCAATACCAAACACAAAGACCACCAGCAGCAAGAACTGCAGTGCGATCCGCGCCTTCTGCCAGCCCAGTATCTCGACCAGCGTCCGTCCCTTGGGAGTCTGCTCCAGAAACCATCGCCAGTGCCAACTGCCGTACGCGGCGATCAGAGCGGTGCCTAAACCAATGACAAGTGCCTGACGATTCATGCGGGGGATTCTGGCCGGGAAATGAGGGCTCGGTCTGATGGCGAATGTCACTCGCCGACGGGGGCGACCCCGATGGTGACCACGGTCATGTTTTCCGGAGGATAGGCCCGGGCATAGGCACTCACCTGCTCGACAGTCAGCTCCTCGACTCGCTGGCGAATCTCATCCATGGTGGTCACCCGGCCCAGATGAAACCAGTCGCGGGCAATCGAGCTGGCCCGCGATCCGGTCGATTCCTGTTGCATGATCAGCGAACTTTTTGCCCGAACCTTGCACCGCTCCAGTTCTTCGTCGGTGATCGTGGCGGCCAGCCGTCGCAGTTCGCCCAGCGTCACGTTCCAGGTCTCCTGCGCCCGCTCGGTCGTCGTCCCCGCATAGACGATGGTCCGTCCCTCGGTCTTCAGCGTGTTCAAGGAAGCATAGACCGTATAGACCAGACCCCGGTTCTCGCGGACTTCGGTAAACAATCGCGAACTGCTGCCTCCCCCGAGAATGCTGGTGGCGGCCCACGCGGCGTAATAATCCGGATGACTCGACGATACCGCGGGGTAAGCCCACGCCAGATGCGTCTGAGCCGAGTGATGTTCAATATGCAGCTTCCCCCCCACGGCGGGGACTCGCAATGGCTGTTCGGGAGCCGTACCCTTCCAACTGCCGAGCAGGGACTCCAGTTCGGCGATGACCTGTCGGGCATGAACGTTTCCCGCGATTCCGAGAATGGCCCCCTGGGGCACCACGCCCCGGCGGTAATGCCTCCGCACATGCTCCCCGGTGATCGCCTCCAATTCTTCCAGCGCCCCATCCGAGGGACGGCCCCACGGCATGTCGTAGCAGCGTTTGCGAAGCTCCACGACGGTCTTCCGCTGCAGGTCATCTTCCTGGGCCAGCAGTCCCTGCTCCAGTCCGGCCATGACTGGTTCAAACTGGCTTTCATCCAGATGGGACTGGGTCAGGATTTCGCTGTAGATCCGCAGGGCAGGAAGCAGATTATCCGCCAGCATCGCCCCGGTGAAATTCAGGAAGTTCCAGCCCACCTGCTCGTCTCGCTGGACGCCCAGCCGATCCAGGGCGGAAGACAGTCCGCGATTGGAATACTGCCCCGCGCCACGCGTGATCCAGTCCGCGAGTGCGGCGGCGGTCCCGTTAGTCCCCGGTTCCTCGTACAGGCTCCCCGCAGGCATCATCAGGGAGAACGACGCGGATCGCACATCGGCCATTTCCTCAATGAGGATGGTCAGGCCGTTCGCGAGAGTGTGGATGTGGATCATGGGGAAGGAGATTTCCGAAATGCGAGGCCCCCGGTGCGGGCAGGGTGTCCGATTACTTTCCGATATATCGGGCCATGGCGGCCAGCAACGGATCGATCGTCTGTTCCTGAATCCTGTGAGGCGGACGCCACTCGAACCATTGATATCCCGGATGTTCCGAGACCTCGATCGAGACCTCACGATTCAGCCGCGCCAGAAAAATGACCAGCGTCTTCATCCGCAATTCCCCCGCGCTGCGGGCCTCGCGAACGGCGTACTTGTGCTCAAACCGAAAGAACGGATCGAGGTCCACGGCCTCTAGTGGGATCCCGGTCTCCTCGGACAACTCCCGCCAGGCAGTTTCGAGGTCCGTCTCACCGGGGTCAACATGTCCCTTGGGCAGATCCCACCGGTCCTTGTGACGCATCAGCAGAAATCGCTCCACCGGCTGGCCAATCACGACCAGCATGCCGCATGCACGAACCTCGGGAAGCGGCTTGAAACTGGCCATTACTGCTTGCCCTCTTCTCGCTTGGACCACCACGGCAATGTGATCCCCCCATCCATCAAAACTGTGCTGCCTGTCATGTAGTCGCAATCACTCGACATCATGAACCGCGCCAGGCGGCCCATCTCTTCCGGCGTCCCCATCCGACCCCACGGAATCCCTTCGGCTCCCTGAGCCAGCTGTTCGTCGGAGAAGAACTTCCGCTCCCCGGGAGTATCGATCCAGCCGGGATGCAGGATGTTGACGCGAATGCGATGCCTGGCGAGTTCAATCGCCGCCGTGCGGGCCATGTGGTCGATGGCCGCCTTGGCCATGTTGTAGGCCATCGCGGTGGGAATCGGCAGGTAGGCATGCGGCGAACTGACGACGAGGATCGCCCCCCCCTGGCCCTGCTGGATCATCTGCTGAGCTGAGGCCCGAACACCGAAGAAGGCCCCCCACATGGACACGTCGATCGTCCGCTTGAAACCGTCCATCTTCGCGTCGACCATCGTCTCGCGATCGCTGTACGCGGCGTTCGAGACGTATCCGTCGATTCGCCCGTGTTCCTTCACGAAGTCCGCGACCATCGCTTCGACCGCCGACTGATCCGCGACATCGCAGCGATGCAGCGTGGCCTGGCGGCCCAGCTTGCGAATTTCCGCAGCTGTCTCTTCGGCTTCCTCCGGATGGGACCGGAAATTGACCCCAATGTTGGCTCCGGCAGCTGCCATTTCCAGCGCACAACCGCGTCCGATCCCGCGTGATGCTCCCGTGATGAGGATATTCTTTCCCGTCAGATCCATGTCGTTGTCCGCCACAAATGCTCAACCGTGGTACAGCTTCAGCCCCGCTCTGCCGGGCCGCTGCCGGGAGAGAATATCAAGTCCCCCGGTATCGGAACAAACCATGGCCCCCGGCGTGATCCTTGCTGTTTCGATTAAACTCCGTAATTCTGAACAGCTGCGTGTCTACCGTCTGTCGAGGAACCCGCGGGTGATGTTTACCGGTCTTGTGGAAGCGTTGGCTGTGGTTCGGTCTCTGACACCGGATGGAGTGTCGCTGACCCTCGCGATCGAGGCTCCCGGTGATTTGCCCGGGGCGGACACTGTCCGACTGGGTGACAGTGTGGCGATCAATGGTTGCTGTCTGACCGTGGTGGCGATCGAGGGATTGGTCTGGTCGTTCCAGGCGGGTTCCGAGACTCTCTCCCGAACAAATCTGGGTCTGTTACGGATCGGACACCGAGTGAATATCGAACGTTCCCTGCAAGTCGGGGCGCGGCTCGGGGGCCACTTTGTACAGGGGCACGTTGACGGGCTGGGACACGTCAATCAGATCAACCGCGAGGGGGAATGGACTCACATGTCGTTTCGAGTGCCGCCCGAACTCACGCGGGCGATGGTCGAAAAAGGTTCCGTCACCGTTGATGGCATCAGCCTGACCATTGTCGCGGTTGACGAGGCCACCTTTCGCGTGGCGCTGATCCCGCACACACTGCAGATGACCACACTTGGCAACCGGAATGTCGATGATCCGGTGAATATCGAAACCGACATTCTCGGCAAATACATCCAGAAGCTACTGGGAAAGTAACCCGATGAACTGGCTGAAGCACGCCTTTGCGATCGATGGCCCCGAGGGAGAACCGACCGAAGCAGAGACGGCTCTGGTCGACCGTCTGTGCCGGGAAGTGGTTCGCCGCCGTCTGACCGTACCCGCGATGGTCTTTCTGGAAGTGTCCCGACCGCTGAACACGCTGGGAGCACAGGCTCTGCATTTTTTCACCCCTCTGCTGGGGATGTTTTCATCACCTGCCCCACCCGTGACCTCGGGGGGAACGCCTGAAACAACACCGCGCCCCGCGCATCTGATCCTGGCCAGTTACCTGGAACGCCCCGGTGCCCTGACCCGTATGTGTGACCGGCTGGAAGCGCTGGAGAAAGAACACGAATCGGCGGGCACGCCTGCCGAAATCCACCGACCGACCGGCCCCCTGAACGAGATTCATGCGAATTGACTCGCGAAAACCAGCGACCCATCGGGCGTCCGCCTCGCACCGGCTCTAGAACGGGTTCTCGCGAAGGCCGTTGAATTGTGGCTGATGAGGGGGAGTTCCGTGTACGCTACGGCCATGGTCATTGTTCATCCGGCCCCCTCTTCCTCTGTCTGGTTCCGCGTCATGGATTATCGCACGGCATTCTTAGGACCGCTGTGGTCGATCGGGCTGGCCGTATTGCTGGGCTGTGAAGCGTCACCGCCTCCCGCAGCGACAACGGAACCGGTCCTGACTGACGTTCAAACACCAACGCCACCGGCAGCCTCACCTGAAGCCATACCGACAGCGAAGAACGATCCACTCAAGGATGTGGCTCCGCCCGGCCCGGTGGTGCCGTACTTCAACCCGCTGACCGAGACCGAAATCAGCGAAGGCTGGATCTCGCTGTTCGACGGTCACTCACTCTTCGGGTGGGAGCCGAACAACAAGGAGGTCAACTGGGCTGTGGCGGACGGCACGATTACTGCCGACAGCGGGCCGATCGGGCTGCTGCTGACCTACACGCCGTTTGCGGACTACCAGTTCCGCTGCGACTACAAGATGGCAGCGGGCGGCAACAGCGGGGTCTTTCTGCGGACGCTGGCCGAGCCGAAGGATGTCCAGAAGGACTGCTACGAAGTCAACATCGTCGACGAGCACCCCTCGGGCTTCCTGACCGGAGCGATTGTTGGCCTCCAAAAGACAGCTGAGCCGATCACCGGGTCGGGCGACTGGCATACCTTCTTGTTGACGGCCAGCGGAACGAAGATCTCCGTCGCGATCGATGAGAAAGAAGTCTGTACCTACGACGACACCCGCCCCGCAGCCCGCAAGTCGGGACTGATTGGTTTGCAGAAGAATGTCGGAAAGATCGAGTTCAAGAACGTGGCCCTCAAGCCGCTGAACCAGAAGCCCCTCTTCAATGGAACCGACCTGACCGGCTGGCGAACCGTGCCCGGCAGCAAGGGAGAGTTCACCGTCGAGGACGGCACGATCCACGTGAAGGGCGGCGAAGGATTCCTGGAATCGGAGAGCCAGCACAAGGACTTTGTGCTGCAGGCTCAGGCTCGGACGAATGCCGCAGCGGTGAATACAGGGATCTTCTTCCGGGCAGAAGCTGGGACGGAGAAGGCGAAGTCGAATGGGTATGAGATGCAGGTGGACAACAGCGAGATCGCGAAAACTCTTCCCATCATCATCTCGCCAGACGCTTCAGCAGATGAACAACGCGCTGCCAGGATTCAGGATCGAGGAAGTCCTCTGAACGCCGGGACAGGAGCGATTTTTCGCCGCGTCAATGCTCGATTCCTGCCTGCAACTGACAAAGAATGGGCCACCGTGACCCTGATCGCCAGCGGCCCGCGTTTTTCGACCTACGTCAACGGCTACGCCGTCGTCCACTGGGAAGACACCCGCAAGCCCGACCCGAACCCCCGCAAGGGCCAGCGTCTCGACGCCGGACATTTCAGCCTGCAAGGCCACGACCCCGGCACCGATGCCTCATTCCGGGCGATCACGGTGGGCGACACACCGTAGTAGGGGATTGCTCAAGTCCGACAACATTGACGGTTTGATCTTCACTCCCAATGTCTGGAGGTTCTCCATGCGAACAGTCTATCTGGCAGTGTTGTGGCTCGGATGGGTGGGTGTCGCGCGGGCGGATGAGCCTGCGTGGCAGTCCTTGATGCCACATGTCCATGGGAATGACAAGGTCATCGGCCACTGGACTCGCGAGGCCGACCAGTTAACCGTGGCTGCGGCCCCGGGGGCCCGACTGGTGCTGCCGGTTGCTCCGTCTGGGGAGTATGACTTCCGCATGAGTTTCACTCGCGAAACGGGACAGCACTCGATCGGCCTGTTGTTCGTCCACGGCGGGCGGATATGTGCCTTCGAGGTGGATGCCTGGGGCCAGCATCTGGCAGGGTTTCAGAATGTGGCCGGTCAAGATATCCGCCAGAATGCCTCGCGCCGGGAAGGGGTGCCCCTTCGCAACGGACAGCGTTACACGTTGACGCTGGAAGTGCGGCGGGATCGGTTGCGGGGATTGCTGGATAACCAGGAGATCGCGGTGCTGGCCACGACGGGGGCGGATCTCTCGCTGTCCGATCTGTGGAGGCTGCCGCAAGCAACGCATCTGGCGGTGGCCGCGTGGGATTCCACCACAACGTTTCATTCCATCGAAGTGCGGTCGCTCAGCGGGACCGCTTTCGCGATTCGTCGTCCGGGATCTCCCGTAGTCGCAGGACTGACTACGCCAACTAGTCCCGCTCCCGCACCGCCGCGTCCCGCACGCACCGGCCAGCGCGTGGTGATCGTGATTGCCAATCAGGACTTCTATTACCGCGAGTACGGCGATCCCCGCGAGGAACTGGAACGGGCAGGCATCGAAGTCATCGTCGCGGCGGGGCGTAAAGCCCCTTGCCGACCACACAACGGCTCGGGACAGGGGGCCGATGGAGGAGTGGTCACCCCTGATATCACACTGGCCGAGGTGAAGGCGGCGGACTTCGATGCGGTCCTCTTTCCGGGAGGCTGGGGTTCCTCGATGTACCAGTACGCCTTTCGCGGACGGTATGACAACGCCGTCTACAACGGAGATCCCCGAACCAAAGCGGAAGCCAACCGGGTCATCAACGAGTTTCTGGCAGCGGATAAATACGTGTGTGGACTGTGTAATGCGGTGTCTGTGCTGGCCTGGGCCCGGGTCAATGGGCAAAGTCCCTTGCAAGGCAAGCGGGTCTGCGCTCCTCCACGCGAAGCCCCTCTGGGGGTCTACAACGGTCAACGGGGACAGCCGTCTTGCCGCTGGCATCCCGAGCAAAACGGGGCGATCCTCTCCCCCGCAGGAGCGATCGGAGATCCGGCAACGGATCGGGACGATGTTCTCGTCGATGGTCGGATCATCACAGGCGAGAACGACCCCTCCGCTCGCGAAATGGGCCGCCGGATTGTGGAAGTCCTCCGCCCGCGATAGCCATTGTCGGTTGTCAGGTCGCGGGGGCAGTTCGTAATGTCCCCTCTCCCCGATCCCCACCTCCATCCCCACTGCCCATGATCATCGGCCTCGGTACGGACATCATTGAAGTTCCCCGCATCGGCGAGATGATCGAGCGCCACGGCGAACTGTTTCTCCAGCGGGTCTTCACCGAGGAGGAGATTCGCTACTGCCAGCAGCGGAAGGCCGCTCTCCAGCATTACGCGGGGCGATGGGCGGCCAAGGAGGCAGTCATGAAGACCCTCGGCACCGGGTTCACCAAAGGAGTCGGCTGGACCGATATCGAGGTCGTCTCGCAGCGGAGCGGCCAGCCAGTGATCCGTCTGGCGGGAACCACGGCCGAGATCGCCTCGAATCTGGGGATCGATCAGATTCTGATTACCATCTCGCACTGCCGGGCCTACGCCACTGCCACCGCGATCGCTGTTCAATTGCGACCGCGAGCGGGTTGACCGTTGAGGAGTCATCGCCCTACTGGCTGTCGCGCCAGAGCAAGTAGGTCCGATAGCCACCGCCAATATTGCGAACTCGATATCCGGACTGCAACAGAATACGAGTGGCCAGATAGCCGCGCTGACCGACCTGACAGTAAACCGCCAGATCACGATCGCGTGACAGCTCCGCGAGACGGTCGCGCAGCTCGTCGACCGGAATGTTCACAGCTCCGGGCAGATGTCCCTGTCCAAACTCTGCCGCAGTCCGCACATCGATCAGCAAAAGACCGCTCGCATACGACTGGGCGAGAGCGTCTTCGAGATCAATCTGCGGATGGTCACCCCGCCGTAGCCCGCCCGCCACAAACCCCAGCATGTTGATCGGGTCTTTCGCAGACCCATACTGCGGGGCATAAGACAGCTCCGCCTCCTCGAGGTCTTCGACCGTCATGCGAGCCTGGATGGCCATGGCGAGGAGATCGATCCGTTTATCGACTCCGGCACCGCCGACCCCTTGTGCCCCCAGGATCTGGCCGGTGTCCGGATCGAACAAAAGTTTGAGCGTCATCCCCTCGGCTCCGGGATAATAACCCGCGTGATGGGCCGGATGGATGTAGACCTTGCGAAACGGACGGTTTGCCCGGCGCAGCGATTTTTCGGATTGCCCCGTCATGGCCACCGTCTTGCCAAACAGACCGAGGATGGCTGTTCCCTGTGTACCGCGATAGCGCGTGTCGCGGCCAAAGATCTGGTCGGCGGCAATTCGGCCCTGGCGATTGGCGGGGCCTGCCAGGGGAACCTGTGTCGGGACCCCGGTCACGGCGTCCCGGATCTCGACGGCATCTCCGACCGCGTAGATATCTGGATCAGTCGTCTGCATCTGGTCTGTCACACGGATACCGCCGCGCGGCCCGATCTCCAGCCCGGCATCGACCGCCAGCTGATTCTCAGGACGGACTCCCACACCGAGGATCACCAGCTGGGCCATCAGTATGAGGCCCGACTTCAGGTAGACCTTCAATCCTTCCGGGACGGACTCAACGGCTATCGCGGAATCACCCAAATGAAGAGTCACGCCACGTTCCTCCAGCAGCATGCGCAGAGGAGTGACGATCTCTTTGTCGAGAGGGGGAAGAATCTGATCACTCAGTTCGACGACTGTCGTGGCGACCCCGCGATGGACGAAGTTCTCCACCAGTTCCAAACCAATGAAACCGGCCCCGACCACCACCACCTGCTGGATGCCTCGATCCACAGCCGCCTTGATGCGGTCGACATCCTGCAGGTTTCGTAGCGTCTCCACTCCCGGCAGGTCGATGCCCGGTAACGGGGGACGAATCGGGGCCGCTCCGGGCGCGAGGATCAACTTATCGTAGGACTCTTCGTACGTGTTTCCTGTCGCGTGATCGGTCACGCGAACGACCTTCCGCTGGCGATCGATGGCTTCGACGGAATTTCGTGTCCGGACATCAAGGCGGAATCGCTCGCGCAGCCGTTCCGGGGTCGTCACCAGCAATTTATCGCGATCACTGATCACGCCCCCAACATGATAAGGCAGCCCGCAGTTCGCGAACGACACATCCGGTCCACGTTCGAACAGGATGATTTCGGCGGCTTCCGACAGCCGCCGGGCCCGGGTCGCAGCCGATGCTCCGCCAGCCACTCCACCAACAATGAGAAGTTTCATGACAGTTCCCTTCCTGTGTGTGAGCCCAACGATGCAGAGCCCGACCGCTCACGAAGAACAACGACGCCAGCCGAGGGCCTGTTGCCGCCACGTTTCCTACGGAAGCTGGCGTTTCACGGAACAGACCCGCTTGACGGCCATGGCATCCGCCGGCGGTCAGGGCACACATCCGAAGCGGGATTCGATACACCCCATGATGCTGGCGAGGTGCTGTTCGGCGATCTGGTAGAAGTTCTTGCGACCGTCTTTCTCGCTGGTTAGAAAGCCACAGCGTTGCATCAGGCGCAAATGTTCCGAGGCCATATGGCTGGGGATTTCACAGGCTTCCGCCAGTTCACCGACGGTATAGCGGCCCTGCAGGAGCATCTGCACGATCCGCAATCGATGGGGATGAGCGAGGGTCTTGAGACATTCCGCCGCCTGCTCCAAGGCTGCCAGCGGTGTCAGCCGCAGCGTGGGCATTGAGGCCGTTCTCACTTTCATGGGGCACCTCCACGTGCAATTATATCGTTACATTTCGATATGTAACTCATTTTCCCGCCTCTGAAAAAACAATTCGTTCGATTTGTGATCCCGGGAAACCTATTCTGCGAGATCGAGGCTGTGTGAGTTCTTGTGCCAAGGGACGCTTCCATGTCATGTCGCATTCAATGGTTGTTCGCTGGATGGCTGGTACTCACCGGAGGAGTCTCCCCAGCGGAGGCTGGGGATGTTCCACCCACCCGTGATATCGTGGTCTACGGTGGCACTTCGGGCGGAGTGGCCGCAGCCATCCAGGCGGCCCGCATGGGAAAGTCGGTCGTACTAATTGAGCCCCGAAAACTCATTGGCGGACTGACCGTCAGTGGGCTGGGGATGACGGACACCGGAGACAAGCGGGTGATTGGCGGGATCGCCCGGGAGTTCTATCAGCGGGTCAAGAAGCATTATGACACGGACACCGCCTGGCGGCAGGAAGCCCGCGACAAGTATGACCGCTACCGCGAGGCCGACGACGCGATGTGGACCTTTGAGCCCCATGTGGCGCAGCGCATCATCCTGGAAATGCTCACGGAGGCCCGCGTCCCGGTGGTTCACGCAGCCCTGGATCGCATCCATGGCGTGACGCGGGAGCAGGGGCGGATCAAGTCCATTACCCTGACCAATCGCCAGACATTTGCCGGACGGATCTTCATCGATGCGACTTACGAAGGCGACCTGATGGCGGCAGCGGAGGTCAGCTTCACCGTCGGTCGCGAGGCGAACGCGCTATACGGCGAGACGCTCAATGGGGTCCAGGTGGGGAACGCCCGGCATCACCAGTTTATTAAGAATGTCGACCCCTTCATCCAGCCGGGTAACAAGTCGAGTGGACTGCTGCCGGGGATTCGCGCGGATGGCCCCGGCCTGGATGGCCAGGCGGATCACCTGATGCAAGCCTACAACTTCCGGCTGTGTCTGACCGACAACAAGGCGAACCAGATCCCGTTCAACAAGCCCGAAGGTTATGACGAACGCGATCATGAACTGCTGCTGCGGAACTGCGAAGCCGGCGACACGCGCCATCCGTGGAGCTTCGGGATGATGCCCAATCGCAAGACCGACATGAATAACAACTTCGCAGTCTCGTCGGACTACATCGGGGCCAATTACGACTACCCGAATGCCGACGATGCGACGCGGGTGAGGATCTTGAAAGCCCATGAGACCTACCTGCGGGGGTTCATGTGGACTCTGGCCAATCACCCCCGTGTTTCCGAACCGATCCGCCGCGAGATCAGCCGCTGGGGCTACGCCCGCGATGAGTTCGTCGACAACCACCATTGGCCGGACTGGTGCTATATCCGCGAAGGCCGCCGGATGGTCTCCGACACGGTTCACGCGGAACTTGATTGCCGGAGACAGCGGCCCTGCCCTGATCCCGTCGGACTGGGGTCGTACAACATGGACTCGCACAACTGCCAGCGATACGTCAACGCGGAGGGGTTTGTCCGCAACGAAGGGGATGTCCAGGTCAACCCCGGAGGGCCTTATCTGATCTCCTACCGGACTCTGACGCCGAAGGCCGGACAGGCCGATAACCTGCTCGTGCCCGTTTGTATCTCATGTTCACACATTGCCTATGGCTCCATCCGAATGGAACCGGTCTTCATGATCCTGGGCCAGTCGGCAGCAACCGCAGCTGCGATTGCCATTGATGACCACGTCACCGTGCAGCAGGTCGAATACGCCAAGCTGCGAGCGAGATTGCTGGCCGATCGGCAGTCCCTGGAGATTCCGCAGGGAGCCGCCTCAGGGGAAGGGATCCCGCTAAAAAAGCTGGCCGGGCTGGTCGTCGACGACACCCAGGCAAAGACGACCGGCGACTGGACCCCCAGCAGTTCCACGAGTCCGTTTGTGGGAAATGGCTACCTGCACGACGGGAAAGATTCGGAGCACCCGAAATCGATTCAGTTTGATCTGCCCGTGAAAGCGGCCCTGAAGGCGGATGTTCGACTGGCCTACTCTTCGTTCGCCAACCGCGCGACCAACGTGCGGGTCAAGGTGCAGCACTCCGGCGGCGAAATCGTGCTGTCGGTCAATCAGCAGAAGCCGGCCCCGATTGATGGTGTCTGGGTCTCTCTGGGCCAGTTTGAACTGGCTCCTGGCCAGGCCAGTGTGATCATCGAAACTGTGGGAGCGAATGGGTACGTCGTCGTCGACGCTGTGCAGGCTTTACCGGTGCCATAACGCGGCCCGCTGTGCCCCAGACGAGGCGAGTGCTGTTCTCAGCCCGGGACGTCTGTTTTGCCCGGTACCGTGTGGGACTCTTCGGTCCAGAGCAACAGGGCGGGCAATACGATCAGGTTCCCCAGCAAGCCAAAGAACATCGCCAGGCTGACGAGCAGCCCGAACGAGACCAGCGGCAGAAAGTTAGAGGCTGCCAGAACCGAGAACCCCACGATCAGAGCCATGTTCGTAAAGACCAGCACTTGTCCCACATGGGTCGAGGATTCCTCGAGGGCCAACCGGCAGGAGAGCCCCCGGGCCCGGGCCTCGCGATAGCCCGCCAGATAGTGGATGCTTGAATCGATCGTCAGCCCCAGCGAGACGCTGGTAATCATGGCCGTCCCAATGTTGATCGGGATCCCGCACCACGACACCCCGCCCACCAACCACAACGTGGGCAGGATGTTGGGCAGCATAGCGATCAGGCTCCACGAGAGCCTCCGGAAAGCAGCCCAGACACATGCCACGATCAGGATCATCGACAACCCAAAACTGGTCAGCTGGTCGCGGAGCAGACTTTGAATCAGATTCGCCAGCAACACATACAGACCCGTAACTTCGGCCTCGGGAAAGTGTCGCCGGGACGTGGCCCGCACTTCATCAATCAGTGCCAGCTTACCCTCAGCCCGCTGCCGCTCGCGGGCCCGGAGAATGATCCGCATGCGTCCCTTCTTCGGGCTGTAGAGCGAAGGCTCCCATTCCGGCTGCATGTCATGCAGCAGTTTGCGCTGGTCAACCAGGTTGAGACCGGGGACAAAGTCGACTCCATCAGAATAGGCGACCACCTTCGTCAGTTCCCCGCGCTGGCCCGTGGCATCGATCTGCCGCAGCGTTCGCAGTTCCGCAGCCAGCTTTCGCACGCGACTGACGTAGTCGTCATCGAGATCGCGAGGCGCGGGAAAGTTGACCTCCCATGTCCCCACCCCCCCGAAACGCGTCTCAAAATAATCGAGCGCCACAAGGACCGGGCTGCCTTCGCGAAAGTTGCGGCT
>QWPB01000157.1 GCA_003671275.1 Planctomycetota bacterium
GTACCGGAACCAGTACCGCCATCGTACTCCAGAAGTTCTGCGGCCCCAGCCCGGGATCGAGCGTGGTCTGACTCACGGGAATCCCGTTCCGTCGTACAATGGACTGGTTCCCACGAGTTCGCCAGTGAGTCCAGACGACGCCCTCTGCTTCGTGTTTTACCAGGCATCGACCACGATCAGCCTTGAGGATGGTGTCGAGATCGTAACCATTCGCCGCAGAGGCAAATGCCTCGCCAGAGAAGACCACGCGGGCCGACTGAACTGGATCAAAAGCCCCACGAGTCAGCCACACTCCTCCGATCAACAGGATATTGACTGCCAATCCGGCGACCCGCCAGCGGGCATATCCCGTGAACGGTCGCCAATTCCAGAAACCATGATCCAGAGTGGCCACCCCCGCCAGGAAACCGATCGTTCCCAACACGGGCAGAGCCATATTCGTCGACACCGGAAGCCCCTGCGCAGTTGCGAAACCACCTGCCAGAGCCCACACGATCCCGCCGGACAGGCGAACTTTTACCAGCCGCCCCACGACCACCCCCCAGGGAGCAGCCAGCAAAAACGGAATGGCTCCTTTGGCCAGGAAGATCCCTGTCAGACTCGAAACATGGGCTGAACTCCACACCGCCCACCGCATCCCCCAGGGAAAGATCCATAGCCCCAGGCAGGCCGCTCCCCCCAGGCACCATGCTGCGGTACGAACCAGCCCCGGACACCCGGCTGTCGAACGGCCTCCGGTGCCCGCCACCATTCCGATTAGCAACCCCGCCCACAGACACCCTTTAAACATCAGCGTTTCCAGGACCAGCTGATCGGCCATTAGTGAAACTTTGGCCAGCCCGAACCCGGCCAAGCTGGCCAGAACCAAGGCCAGCCATCCCGCTCCCTCCTGCGGCTCCGATCGCGTGGCGGGAACCGACTCTTTGTCTTCACGGGCAAACAACAGCGAACCGCCCGCCAGGAACAGCAAGCCCGCAGCCAATCCGCTCAACAATCGGTCAGCTCCGACATTGACCATCACGGTCCAGGGCACCACGCATTCACTGACAGCCAGCCCCACCCAGTACCAGCGTGAAACGCCTCCCTCGGTCGGCTGGCCGGTCCGGCGTGACAGCAAACCACCACAAACCACGGCCCCACCAAGCAGCGGCAGGGCAAATGCCGCGTGGACAGCCACGGTCATGACCGTCGAATCGTAGGCCGTGATGGGGACGAGAGATTGTTTTGTAAGTACCCACTTCCAGACCACAGGCAACGCTGCGACGCCACAGCTGGCTACCGCCCAGCGGACAAAGGGTGGCATCCGCTGTGTCAGCTGTCCCAGGACCGAACTGTGGAGCAGTGTCAGTACCCCGGCGACGACAAGCGTAACAGCCACGACAGCCAGCGAGCTGGGAACAAACGTGGCCCAGTACAAACCAAAGGCCACAATCAGAATCGTCCCCGCCGCCACTCCGGCGATGGCTTCGATCGTTCGATCGCTGGTCATCAGTCGCAACATCCACATCCGTGTGGTCGACAGCATAGTGATTCCGCCTGACGCACCGTGGTCAACCACGATGCGCATGGATGCATGCCACCCCCGAATTCCATTTCGCGGGCAGCGAAAGTCGGGAGGTTTGTACGACAAGCAGCCCGAACCGAGCAAGATCGATCGGCAGGGAATGCCGATCCCGGCCCGACCTTGGTACATTGGAGTGACGAACCGACTCCGCTGTCCTCACTGGTGAACCCCGATGAGCTACTACCGAGCTTCCGCAGCTGATGTTGCCCGTTTCCGAGAAGATGGGTATGTGATCGTCCGGAATCTGCTGACCCCCACCGAGGTCGACCTGCTCAATCGCGTGGCCCGGGCCGACAAACACCTCGCTGAGACGGCCTACGGGCGTGAAGACGCGCAGGGGGCGGTCGTCACGCTGGCCGTCCGCAACGAATTGGTCGACGATCTCTACAGCACGATCGCCCGCAGCCGTCGCATTGTGGGGGCCATGGCGGCCTTTCTGAACGGCGAGGTCTACCACTACCACCACAAGCTGATTCTCAAAGAACCGCGAGTCGGTGGGGCCTGGGAATGGCACCAGGATTACGGGTACTGGTACAACAACGGCTGCCTGCTGCCGGACATGGCCAGTTGCCTGATGGGGATCGACCGGGCCACCCCGGAAAACGGTTGCCTGCAAGTGCTGAAGGGGTCACACCGAATGGGGCGAATCGAGCACGGCAAGACCGGTGACCAGACGGGAGCCGACTTGGAACGGGTCAACGCCGCCCTGAACCGTTTCGAACTCGTCTACGTCGAAATGGAACCCGGTGACGCGGTCCTGTTCCATGGAAATCTGCTGCATCGATCCGACCAGAACCACAGCGAACACCCGCGCTGGGCCCTTATCAGCTGTTACAACACACGCCGGAACGACCCTTACAAACCCGGACGCCATCCCGGCTACTCCCCGCTCGACATGGCACCAGACGAAAGCGTTCTGGCGACCGGACAACGCCAGTGGGACCGGATGCAACCAGGACCTGGCTGACTGAGCCGTCGCCTATCGAACCAATCCGGTCTTCCGCCCCGATACAACCAATCCGGTCTTCCGCCCCGATACCGCGAGACATCATGTCCTGGACTCTGGCCAGCGATTCCCCTGACAATCTTCCACCGGAGCTGACCGAAGAGCAGTTGCGGCAGATCGAAGAAAGTCTGTCGTGGTCGTATTGGTGGGGCTCTGCATGGGCGTCAGCCCTTTGGTGGGCCTCCGCAGCTCTGACCGTCGGGATGCTCATTTCATGCTACCGGCGAGACCCGGAACGCGATATCTGGCTGTGGATCATCCTGTTTTTCCCGGTATTCGGGCCGGGGATCTACTTCTTTGCTCGCTGGTTACCGAGCAGTTCATGGAACTGGCCGGGGTTCGCCAAACGATGGATGATGGGCCCCCAGCTGCGCCGCCTGGAGATCGCCACCCGGCAAATTGGAAACCCGCACCAGTTCATCGAATGGGGCGACGCCCTGCGCGAGGCGCGACGCTGGGAGGAAGCCCGGCAAGCCTACACCCAAGCGTTATCGCGAGAGCCCGCGAACCAACCCGCCCTGTGGGGGGCGGCCTCCGCAGAGATGGCCCTGGGGCAGCACGCTGCGGCCCGCGATCACCTGCAGTCGCTACTGGCGATCGATGCGAGTTACAAATTCGGGGACGCCTCGCTGCTATTCGGCAAGGCCCTGCGCAGCACCGGGGAAGCGGAAGCGGAGCGGCTCCACTGGCGAAAGCACACCAACCGCTGGCGGCAACCCGAAGCCCTGTATCACTTTGCTGAAAAACTAATCGAGCATAACGAGACTCCGGAAGCCCGCTCGACACTGGAATCCCTGATCGCCGACATCGAAGTCACCCCCCGGTCGCTCGCCCGTCGTTTTATTTTTTGGAAAAGCCGAGCCCGCCGACTTCTGCGGAGAATCCGATCGTCCCCCTGAGGCTTCGGGCCGCTGATTCCCAGTCTTTTTTCAGTTCCGAGAACCGTGAGTTGCGAGGGTGGGGGCGCACCGTATAATCCAAAATCGGTCCTTGTGTTGCGATGTCTCCGAACCGTTCCCTGTCGAACCGTTCGGTCTCAGAATTGAGGCTCGGATGAAGGCCTTCCTGGCGTGGTTTCGTGATGTCTGGCTCGCCGTCACAACGGTGGCTGAGGGGATGTGGGTCACCCTCCGAACCATGACGAAAACCTATGAACGTAAATCTTTTGCGGAGATTTACGAGTACCCCGAAACACCGGTCCCCGTGAAGGCCCGATACCGGGGCTTCCACCGGTTTGATCTGACCACGTGCATCGGCTGTGAAAAGTGCGCCGCCGCCTGCCCGGTCGACTGCATTTACATCGATAAAGAAAAGAACTCCGTCGGCAAGGGGTTCCGAATCAATGGCTTCACCATCGACTACACCAAGTGCATGTTCTGCGCCCTGTGTGTTGAACCGTGTCCCGTGGACTGCATCTTCATGGGGTCAAACTTCGACCTCAGCTGCTTCAGCCGCGACGGGTGCATCGTCGACTACGCGAAGCTTCCGCTGGAAATTGCCTGGGGCCAGACCTCACTGAACCCCACCGCCGTCTCGGAGTCCAAAGTGCTTTACCAGCCCGTCTGGGTGAAGGGCGAGGCTTCCCCCTACGATTTCGAAGCCGCCGAGCACTGAACCTGACAACCGGGTCTGCGACCCTGAAACTGGCGGGCCAGAGTGCCTGTCCGCTCGTCACCGGATTCCACGGAAGTTGATTGCCTGCATGACCGCCGAACACAAGCCCACCACGAAGCGTTATACACGGACAGAAGCCCACAAGGCGCTGCCTCTGGTCAACAGCATTGTGAGGGACATCGTCGAACTGCACTCCGATCTCGAAGAACGACGGGAACGGCTCGGGGAGCTGCGAGTCAGCCGCAAAGGCCCTCGCCAGCGTTCTGAATCCGACCCGTATGAAGAAGAGTTCCGCCAGATGGAAAACGACCTTCTCTCCGACGACGGTCGATTGCGGGCCTACTGTGACGAACTGACTCAGCTGGGGGTCGAACTCAAGGATCCGAAAGTGGGAGCTGTCGAGTTCCCGACGGTCGGCCTCAGCAAACTGGTCTGGCATCTGGGCGATGCGGACATCCAGGAAGTCTATGCCACCGGGGCTTAGTGTCTGGCCGAATCCCTGGCCCCGTCCGAATCATGTCGAGAATTCCCTGATCGAGAACCCTCATGGCTGATCTCAATCTTCACTTGCTGCTCGCCATTGTAGCCGGGATCGGGTTCATTCTCGCCCCGCTGACCCTCGGCTGGCTGGTGCGTCCGAATACCCCCACCGAAGAAAAACTGGCCCCGTACGAGTGCGGCGAGCCAGCGATTGGCTCGGCCTACGTTCAGTTCGACCTGCGGTTTTACGTGGTCGCCCTGCTTTTCATCATCTTCGATGTCGAAGTCGCCTTTTTCTTCCCGTGGGGAACGATCTTCGGCGGGGCGACACAACTGGCCGACCCGCAACTCAGCGAAGCCACCCGCATGGCCATCAGCGATCGCCTCCTCGATTTGCCCGCCGGAACCAGTACACCTGGAACAGCGATCACCCCCGAGGCAGCCTTGACTCTGAGCTGGATCGGACTGGGTGATATTGCGGTCTTCTTCGCCGTGCTGCTCGTCGGGTTCGCCTATGTCTGGAAACGCGGTGACCTCGACTGGGTCCGGGCGATGGTGGCACAATCGAAAGAGAATGCCGTGAAGAAACGGGAACGCCCCATCGTGGCCCCGCTGGAAGCCTAGCTCTCGAAATCAGTGGTCAGTCAGCCAGCTCCATCTGACTAAAAACACTCCTCGGTCGCTCAACCCTCAACCCCCAACATCTCCCATGACCATTCAAGAAATCTATCAGCGACTGGTCGACCGGTTCGGGGCCGACAAGATCACTGGGATCAACGAAAAAGCCACCGACCCCTGGATTGAAGTCGCCCCCGCCGCCATCGGCGAAGTGGCCCAGTTCCTCAAGGGCGACGACCAACTGGCCTTGGATTCCCTCAATAACCTGAGCGCGACGGATTTCCTGGAAACGGACGCCAAACTGGCTGCCAAATTCCCGTACCAGCCACACACGGAGGTGGTCTACCACCTCTACAGCTTCCGTCGGAAGCACCGGGCGGTCATCAAGGTGAAGTTTGATCGCTGGAAGAACAACGAAGCGGGCCAGCTCCCGGAAGTCCCCACGGTCTCGCACGTCTGGGGCATCGCCGATTGGCACGAACGCGAAGCCTACGACATGATGGGCATCCATTTTGTCGGCCATCCGAATCTCGTCCGCATCCTCTGCCCGGACGACTGGGAAGGCTACCCGCTGCGGAAGGATTACGAGTTCCCGGAAGAATACCACGGCGTCCGCGGGCAATAAGCTTCTGACTGCGTTCGATCCCTGAAGCAAACACCCGCAGTGGGTTCACTCCACTCGGCCTGGCTGGAAAAGCACCTCATGTCCACCACTCTCGAAGATCCCCGCCTTGTTGAATTCGATGTCCGTACAGACGAAATGCTCGTCAATATGGGACCGCAACACCCCAGTACGCACGGCGTGCTGCGGCTGCTCTTGCGAACTGACGGCGAAGTGGTCCACGAGACGACGCCGCATCTGGGGTATCTGCACCGCTGTGCCGAGAAGATCGGGGAAAACCTGACCGGGCCCCAGTGGATTCCGTACACCGACCGGATGGACTACCTGGCCGGGATGAATATGAATCTCGGTCTGGCCCTGACCTTCGAAAAGCTGCTCAAGCTCGAAGTGCCTGAAAAGGCGATGACCCTCCGCGTCATCATTGCCGAAATGGGCCGTATTGCCAGTCATCTCGTCGGCATGGGAGCCTATGGTCTGGACCTCGGGACATTCAGCCCGTTCCTGTATGCCTTCCGTGAACGCGAGATCATCCTCGACCTGTTCGAAGAGGTCTGCGGTGCCCGATTGACCTACAGCTACATCACGATCGGCGGGGCGACCCACGACCTGCCCTCTCAGATCACGATCCCGCCGGGCTTGGCTTCGCTGACCGGCAAGAGCCCGAATCTGAAGATGTCCTGGACCGAGGCGTGCCTCCTCTTCCTCGAATGGCTCGAAAAACGGATCTTCGAATACCATACCCTGCTCACCCGCAACTCAATCTTCATCAAGCGGACTGCGGGCAGCGGCATTATGTCTGGCGAAATGGCCATCAGCTACGGCTGCACCGGGCCGGTTCTGCGGGGCAGCGGGGTCGACTTCGACCTGCGTCGGGATGGTGAGCCGATCTACACCCGGATGTACGAAGGCTACAACTACGACATCCCGTTTGCGATGTTCGAGGGGATCAAGAACATCCCTTCCGAAGTCGTGCTGGGGGACAACTGGTGCCGGTTCTTTGTACGGATGCTGGAAGTCACCCAGTCGATCCGCCTCGTGCGGCAGGCCCTCGACAAGTACCCGAAAACCGCGGGGACGTTTCGAGTCCCATTCAAGATGTCGACCAAGCTGCCCGTCGACGAGTGCTATCTGGAAACCGAAAGCCCGCGCGGTCAAATGGGGTTCTACATCGTCGGCGATGGCCAGGCCGAACCGCTCCGTGCCCGAGCCAAGAGTTCCTGCTTCTGCAATCTGTCGGTCACCGGTCCGCTGTGCGAGGGGATCCTGATCGCCGATATCCCGGCGATCGTTGGCTCGCTCGACATCGTGATGGGTGAAATCGACCGATAGCTCACGGTTCCGCCAGTCGTCACCTCACACAACGAGGGGTTACCCCGTTGCGGTTGACTCGGCCCGTGAACGACCACCGTATCAGAACAGGCATACCGGCACGGGTGACATCCCTGAAACACGGGGCTTCAGCTTTCGACATCGTCCCCACCTCGGACCGGCCAGCTGAAGCTGAAGACCGGTCCGTTTTTGCGGGGGGACTGTGTTGTTGCATGGGGAGCGAGAGCGGTTGCTTCCGCCCCATCGACGATCAGCCCGCCTTCTCCGTAATCGTTGTAACGCACTCTGTGATCAGGTCGCCCACCTGGACGTTCTCGGCCTGACCATCGTAGTTCAGTAACGTCCGGTGCTTCAGCACTTCACCCGCAAAATAACGGATATCATCGAACGATACATGGGCTCGTCCCTGGCTGAGGGCCCGCACCCGGGCCGCTCGAATCAGAGCCTGTGCGGCGCGCGGGCTCGCCCCCCAGCGAACGTACTTGCGCACGCCATCCGGGGCCTCAACCGTCTCCGGATGAGTGGACAGCACCAGACGACAAGCGAATTCCCGCATCGGGTCGGCGACCACCACCTTGGCCAGCACATCCCGCAGCTGCATGATTCGTTCGGAGTTCAACAGTTTTCGCAGTGTGACCTGCTGCTTCAGAATCGTTCGGGTGACAATCTCATTCAGCTCGGTCAGCGAGACGAATGGGACGTGAATCTTGAACAGGAAGCGATCCAGCTGGGCTTCGGGCAGGGGGTATGTGCCCTCCTGCTCCAGCGGGTTCTGGGTGGCCATCACAAAGAATGGTTGCTTCAGACGGTGCATCGTACCGGCAGTGGTAACCGTCCCTTCCTGCATCGTTTCGAGCAGCGCGGACTGAGTCTTGGGAGTCGCTCGATTGATTTCATCGGCCAGCAGCAGCTGGGTAAAGATGGGCCCCGGACGGAACTCGAACTGATAACGACCATGAGCATCCGTGTTCATCACATTGGTGCCGACGATATCCGCCGGCATCAGGTCTGGGGTGAACTGAATCCGCTTGAAGTCGAGGTCCAGAACCTGAGACATCGCTTTAATCAGCTCCGTCTTTCCGAGTCCGGGCACCCCTTCCAGTAACACATTCCCCCCGCAGAAGAGAGCGGTCAGGGCCGCCTCAACGACTCGCTGCTGTCCGACAATCACTTTGCCGATTTCCTCGCGAGCTTCCTGAAAAGTCGCCTGGAAATCCTGAGCCTCAGCCTTCATCGCGGTGGTGTCGAGTGCGGATTCAGTGGTCATCGAAAGGGCCGGATCGAGGGGGGGGGGAAGCGGGCCATCGGCGAAGCCGGTGGTCTGCGGTATGGTTTCAGTTCGGTGAGGCGAAATCGGACCTTCGCCGGAGGTGATCACTTGTCGTCATCCTGCTGGCGTTTGCGTTTCATGTCCAGCAGGCGGCTGGTCGTCGAGGTATCCTCGACCGGGGAATGGGATGGGGAGGCCGATGGCGAGGACGTTGATGACGGCTTCGGAGCCACCATTCTCTCGGGGGCGGGAGCCGCCTTACTGAGAAATGTCGGCGTCGGATTCAGACCGCCCGCAGGCCGTGCGGAACGTTGCCCTTGCAGCTGGCTGCTCACCTCCTGCTTCCTGGCCAGAAGCGTGCCCATAGTGGCCGTCGAGACCGAGGTCTTACCCAGCCCCATCGCCAGCATGACCCGTGTCCAGTCAATCTGGATACGCCGGATGGCCACATCCAGAGGAACCAAAAAGCACAACGCCATCAGGAACCAGTCGAATACCGGCTGGGAGGTCGATTTGGTCACGCGACGATTGAAGATCTGCCCGGCCACCTCTTTGGCGTTCCCGGTCTCCGTCAATTCGACACCACCCGTGGCACTGCGAATCTGTTCGAGCAGAATCGAATTGCTGGTGAACTTCAGGTACTCCGGTGAGTAACTGACGATGAATCCGCCTGTCGTTCGATCGGAGCGCTGGCCGGATTTCCCCTCGATGGTCACCTGGTATCGTCCGGCGCCCCACTGGCGAAACTGAGCCTGGTACCGCCGCGGGGCCACCTGCTTGAGCGAGATGATCTCCTTGCGATCATGGGGCCCCGAAACCAGCGCCGAGACCTCCAGAAACATTTCATCCGGGTGGAAATCTTCGGCCATGATGACCCCTTCCGAACCTGTGGAGTAGGCCCACATCCGCATGTGCCCCGGTTGCCGCGCACGCGAAATGCGAATCATCAACTGCTTGACGAAGGCGTCCAGACTTCCCCACTGGACCCAGTTCTTGCCAAAGAAGCTGGAGAAATCCCCGGTGTAGGCTGCCGACGTTCCCATCCCGAACCTCCATACGGAGAGGATGGGGTCGCGAATTTCCCCATCACCATCGGGCTGGGTGAAGAGTATCTCTTCTGGCAACCCGGTCTCCTTCAGGGAAGTCAGCACATACCCATCCAGATGAGGGATCGGGTTGATCCCGCGCAGCACCGGAGAATTAAATCCCGTTTCAACCCGCACGTCCCCCTTGAAGACCAGGTTTCGTTTCAGGGTCTTGGCTTCTTTGAAGAAAATCGTCGGCAGTTTGTTGGGGTCATCCGGAAAGTAGTACCGGCCCTTGGTCACATCCGCGATCCGGCGCATGATGTCGACTTCTCGTCCTCCGTGCGGAAAGATCGACACCGTCGAGACTGTCACGCCCTCATCCACAAACGATTGCAGGAGTGTGGGCGGTGGCGGAGCGGGGTCACCGTCTGAAATAATAATCATGTGTTTGGAGGCGGCATCGCTGGCTTTCAACCCTTTGAGGCCCAGTTCCATCGTCGGCGAAAACGCCGGCATGTCACCGGGTTCCGCAGCGTTGATCTTGGTCGCCGCATCCTGATAGTCGCCGACATCCCCCAGCTTGATCACCCACTGCTCGTTCCCCTCGTAATCGATCACCCCGACCTCATCGCGGGCGCTGAGCACTTTCACCGCCTCTTTTGTGATGCGTTTGGCCCAGGTATTCCCTTCAGGAAACTCACAGGTATGCAGGATGATGACCAGTGCCCCTTTGGGGAGCACCTTTTTGTTGGTCACGTCCATATTCACAGGCAAAGCTTCTTCGATCACGGTCCGGTGGTATCCGCCCGGTCCAAAACTGCGACCACCGCCCACCATCAGGAAGCCGGTTCCTTCGTTGTAGACCGCATCGCGAATGGCCTGCATCTGGGCCTCATCCAGCGAGTACCGTTCGACGTTACATAGAATGATCGAGTCATACGGCAACAAGGACAGGGCATCCCGGGGGGCATTGACCGCCGACATGATCTGCACTTCCCGCTCGGCTCGACGCAACGAGGCGACCAGCGGCTGCCACTCCTCGTCACTCCCGGCGGGATCGGTCACCAGCAGGACTTTGCCTTTCCCTTCGATATACAGATAACCGTCCGCGCGGTTGTTCTGCAGCAGGTTGTCGGTCCCCTTCTCCGGCTCGATCGTCGCCTGATACTCGATATACCCGGGAGTCTTCAGCTCCATCGGGAGTTCATAGCGGTTCTTGCCAGCCTGAAACTCGATCGGCACATCGGCGATCGGCTCGCCGTTCTCCATCAACTTCAGCCGTCCCTTGCCCGGTTGCAGCGAAGAGACCACCACCGAGGCGTTGTACCGCTCGTTCAACTGGATGCGTTGCGGCAGTTCGAGTCGTTCGATCCAGACTTCACGCTCATAACCGTAGTGAATCGGTTTAATGTCGACCGCAATGTTCCGCTGCTTGAGTTGTTCGAGCACCGGTCCCAGATTCCCGGAGGTCTCCGCCCCATCACTGATCAAAACGATGCGCCCCTGGGTATTCTCAGGCAACATCGCCGAGGACAGGGACAGGCACTGTTCGATGTTGGTCGCATCAGGACGAATTCTTGAGTTGAACGTAATCGACCCATCCGCCAACGGGAACGACTCGCGGGGAGGCAACTCCACGGCGGCATTCGAGGCAAACGTCACCAGCCCAGCCTCATCCCGTGGCGGTTTCTCGCTCACCACGTCGTAAATAAACTTCGATGCCTCGTCGGCGGAACCGCGATCGATCGAATCCGAACTATCGAGAGCAAAGACTACGGACAGACGATCCGAGGAACGCACCGCGCGGGGTTCCGCCAGCAAAGCGATAAACACCCCCACCAGCAACAACCGCACAGCCAGAGCTGAATTGGACCGCCCCAGCACAATCGCGGCTGCGACGATCCCCATCAATCCCGTGACAATCAGCCACCCGACCTGCGTGAATCCGGCGGGCTGCCGAAAGGCCCACATCACGAACCAAACCAGCAGGGACAGCCCCCAGACCACAGCCACCGACCAGCCGACCGGAATCCGGTACGGATCCTGGCGACCGACGGTCACGCCGATTGCCGTCGCACTGATGACCAGCGGAATGATCCAGTGCGCTGCGGCATGCCAGTGCGGCGCCGTGTAGGACAAAACGACCATCGAACCAGGGATCGCCGTCACCAGCAACAACCAGAAACCAAGCAATCGATCTTCGCCACCACGTGGCAATCCGTGGAACCCGTTCCGGTGCATCCACCAGACCCACACCGCCAGCGGCGTTAACGCGAACGCGGCGGGGCGCAGATACTCAACAACGTGCTGGAAATGCAACAGCCACATCACCATCCCATAAGACAGGATGGAGGCCAGTATTCCGATATAGGCCGTCCACCGCACGGGCGTCCGAGGGGCCGGAAAGGCGCTCGCCATCCAGCGGATCAGCGTGTTCATCGTCGCTCTCCCGCCAGAGTCAGTTGCACGATCCGCCGATTCCCAGTGTCGGCGATAAACACCCGGCCATCCTCGGCCACAGTGACCGCCCATGGCGTCCACAGCTCCTCAAATCCACGTCCTTCGCGACCGTACTGTGCCACCAGTTTCCCGGCAGGGTCGGCCACGGTCACCCGACACGCACCGTACTCGACCAGATAGAACATCCCGTCGGGCCCCATCGCAATGTCGTAAGGGTAGTACAGCCCCCCCTGTCCCGCCCAGTCGAGAACCCCTACGGACTGGCCAGTATCCGAAAAGACCTGCACGCGACTGTTAATGGCATCCGCCACATAGAGCCTCGAATCGATCCAGACCATCCCGCTGGGGCGTTGAAACTGTCCCGCATTGGTTCCCAGACCGCCAAATTCCAATACGTATTTTCCGTCGAGTGTGAACTTCTGGATGCGGTCACTGCCCCCGTACTCGGCGACATACAGATACCCCTGAGGATCCTGGAGCAGATCGACCGGATACGTGAATTGTCCCGGCAACTCTCCCTGGGAACCAAACATGCTCAGCAGTTCGCCTTCCTTCGAGAAGAAGACCACCCGATGGTAATGGGTATCCGCGATTGCCACCCGGCCATCCTGCAAGACTCGAATCCCCTCCGGTTTCCCCACACTCGATTCCGGCATTCGCCACTGCCGAACCAGATGATTCTGACTGTCATAGACCAGAACCCGCCCCGAATCATCCAGAACGTACAGCTCCTTTTCCGGACTGATCGTCAGGGCGCGGGGCGCGGGCATTCGCGAACCGTCCACGGGTATCCGCACAACATCCGAACTGGCCACCACCAGCTTCGGAACCCCCAGCACCGCATCACACCCCCCCTGCCCCAGCAGTAAACCGAACATGATCAGCAGCAGCAGTACCCGCAACGCCACACGCTGCCCAGCCCGCAACCCGGCCCGAGGAGGGCGATGATAGACCCGCACGGGCTGCCCGGAGGTGATCCGTGTCAGCTCCACCTCGGCCAGACTGCCCGTGAACTGTTCCTGACGGACGGTATAGGGCCCTTCGTCATGGAGTTCGACCATCAATCGCTCAGGACGCACGGGCTGCCGCGACTCGCTATCAGTCCCCTCTCCGGACAGATCCAACCAGTTACACGGCCCCAGAAAGATAGCCAGATCGGGGGTCGCTGGCCGGTCGTACAGTTCGGCCACCGCCCCTGACCATACCAGCTGCCCAGCTTCCAGGCAGAGGCACCAATCCGCCTCCGCGAGTACTCGCTCGGGGGCATGGGTCGAGAAGACCAGACTGGCCCTGATCGCTGTCACTTCCTCCCGCAGCGTTCTCCAGCACCGTTCCCGCCATACCGTGTCCACATGCTCCAGCGGCTCATCGAGCACCAATACCTGCGGACGGGCAGCCACTGCGCGAGCTACACTCAACCGTGCCCCCTCCCCCTGTGACAGGTTACCCGGCATGGCGGTCTGTAATGTTTCCAGCCCAAATCCCCGCAGCAGGCGATCAATGGTTTCCCCATTTCCTGTCGGCGAAACCGCCACGAGATGCTCTCGAATGGTCAGATGCGGCCAGAGCCCCAGATCGGACGGCGACCAGAAGGCGAACAGACCTTCCGACGATGATGGCAGCGCACGGACCGTCCCCGCGTCCGGCATGGTGAACCCAGTCAGCAGATCCAGCAAGGAGGTCTTCCCCGACCCGCTGGCTCCGATGACTGCGGTTCGCCCTGGAGGGATCGACACGCTCACCCGCTCCAGCCGCGAACGCCCCCGGCCCGCAAGTGTCACATTGTCGAGGGTCCACAACATGTTTTAGAACTACACCATTTCCGAAGAATGACGTTCCGAGGAATGACGATTCAGTCCCGAGAGCCGATGCCGCTGCATCAGACCCGCCACCAGTACGACCAGCCCCACGGGCACCGCCAGAACGACGGCCAACATCGCCGCCAGACCGGGTCGATGATCGTAATGCAGCAGATTGTAAAGCCGCATCGGAGCCGGAGCCATCCCCGACGGACGGAGCAACTCCGGCAGCGTGAGTTCCAGATAGCCCCACCAGAAGAGGATCGCCAGCCCCCAGAACCGCCCGGCATCCCGCATCCGCCAGACGATCGCCTGGCCCCAAGTCGCCACCGTACCGCCGGACGACGGGGCCGGGCGGGCCATCTGCTGAGCGAGGTACAACCCCGAGTGGCCTTCGTTGCGCAGTAGCATAGCGTGCAGGGCCAGTGCCCGAGGGAGCAGGAACAGACAGAGTCCACCGATCAACGGTCCCGGTGAATACGACGGAGCCACTCCCATTCGTTGGCTGATTTCAAAAATAAGCAGTCCCAGCGACAACGCCCCGAGCAATCCCGGAAGCAACAACACCACTCCCAGCACGAGAACAACACGGCGTCCACCGCTCTCCAGTCGTCCCGACGATTGTCGAACCCAGTCAGACACCCCCCGGAGGACAGTTCCCAGAATCAAGGTCACGGTCACCCCCAGAACCAGGGCATCGCCGATCTCTTGCCACAGTGCCCCACGCA
>QWPB01000031.1 GCA_003671275.1 Planctomycetota bacterium
GTCTCGTGCTGCGTCCAAGCGAAAACGTCGCGATCAGCCGGTACGTGATAGCGTCCGGTTTCTAGCCGACAACCGGGGCTAGAGACCCGCGGCTGATGGGATTCAACCGGCACATGGAGCCTGGGTGGAGCACTCCCCCACCTTTCGCAAAACGCCGCTCTCAAACCAACCGATGCCCTCAAACGCGATGTCACTCCAAGACTCGTATTTCAATCACAGTGAACGTTTCATTAAGCTCTCGTGAGCCGATTTCTTCAATCCGACCACTCTGGCTGTGTCGCCTGCTACGGAGTACGAAGTCATCGTGAGCTCTCGCCGCAAGCTCAAGCTATTGTCTCTTGCGGTCGGCCTCTTGGCGATCGGACTAATTGGGTGGACATTCACTCGACAGCCAGGCGTCGCCATTGGCAACGATTGGTGGATGGAGTTCGTCGCCGCGAGTGTCGACCGAATGGAGTACAAATCCGAGTCGGCGGGCCTCAGCCGCATGAAGGCCGCAATGCCGATGAGCCTGAGACTTCCACTGAAAATGCAGCTGCCAGTTTCCATGATTGTTGGGGACGACGGGGTATTATTTCTCGCGTTCGTGCTGTATTCGCCGGCACATTTGAAGCCCACTCCGGAAAGTCTTCCCAGGCCCCGATTAGAGATCCTGGACGAACTCGGAAACTTTACCCAAACGGGAGTGGAAGGGTACTCACAAAGTGGAAATGCTCGAAAGCATGGGCTGCTCTATCGGTTCAGGGAGTTCCCTCGTTGCCAGCCGACACTCCATTTTCGACTGACCAGCGAAGACGGTCAGCAGGTCTTCATGGAGAAGACCATCCCCAATCCCGGGTACGAGTCGACATTTCCGAAATAGACTGCTGAGCCCTATTCGATTACCAAGACGGTGTGGCCCCGTTGGCTCAGAGATTGATGGAAAGCACTTGGTCCATCGTACCGGACTCCGCCGTCGGCCCCATTCGTACCCGGAGTGACTGATCGCGTGTTGAATGTCATCCAGTAATTCGCAGCATAGGGTAACACCGATCGAAGCTTCCGCAGGATGGCCCTGAATGGACCGAGCGGACTGTGAAACAGAGGGGATTGGAAACCACCACCCGTCCGCGAGGTCGCCCGAAACAAGTGACAGGGGCTTTCTCCTCATCTTTTCCCCTTCGCTGGAACGAACTGTTTCCGGTACGCGCTAGACGACACAGCCGAATCTGTTATTGTCAAAAAAGTGAACCAAAAGCCCCGCAAACACATGCGGGGAGAAGGCAACCTTGCGAGAACTTGGGTTTTCCGATGAATGATGTGGAGTTCTGGAAGCTCTACCTGCATGAGCACTCGCACTCGGGAACGCGTTGGCTGCACGCGATTGGAACGCTCTCTTCGTGGGTGCTGTTTTTCTCGGCATTGTACTTCGGGTACTGGTGGCTGGTGTTGCTCGTTCCCGTGGTCGGATTTGGAATGGCCTGGTCCGCCCATGTCTTCATCGAACGGAATCGCCCTCTTTCGATGCGTTATCCGTTCCGTTCGTTATTCGCCGATTATCGTCTCACGTTCCGAGTGCTGCTTTTCCGCCCCCTGGAGTGCGATCCGGACGATGGCACACAAACGGCCAGGCCTCAATGATCCGTGAACCGCCCACAAGTCTGTTTCCTCTCCGCCTGACACCGTTTGAGGAGTTCATGGTCATTGATGATCGACATGATTATCCGATGACATTCTTTCTGGATGTTTGTCTGACGGGTGCTCTCTGTCGTTCGTCATTCGAGCAGGCATTACAGCAGGCTCTGCGACGGCATCCGCTACTCACATCCTGTGTGGAATCCCGATGGAAGGGAATCCATTGGGTCGATTCGCAGCTGGCTCCGACTATTCATTGGTCCGTCGGAGAGCCCCAGCTTCCATCGCTGCGGGAGCGATTTGTCGATCTTCGTCAGACTTCGGGATTGCGAATCTGGGCTGGGGTAACTGAAGATCGAGCGAGAATCGTGTTTCAGTTTCACCATGCGACCACTGACGGCGTGGGAGCCATCGGATTCATTGGAGACCTGCTCGCACTTTATGGTCAATTAACCTGCGAGAACCCCGTCCGAACTCCGGAACTTGGGCCTCTGGAGCCAGATCGGCTCCTCCAGCGAGGTCAGCTCTGGGAACCCGATCATCGTCCTCGGCGACTGTTCAGACGACTGGCGAAGTGGACTTGGAAATTAGCGACTGCCGTCCCGACAGACCTGGCAACCTGGCCGCATGTGTCGACCAAGAGGGAGTATCCGCCGAACCCCGCTGAGGTTGCCGAACCGTTTGTCACAAGAATTCTCGATGCGGAACAAGTTCTCTCCATCAAGGCCGCGGCAGACGCACGAGGGGTTACGATCAACGATCTTTATACGCTGGCGCTGTTCCAGACGCTCGAGCGGTGGAATTGCCTTTGCGGTCGAACCACGAGTCAGGAAGTGTACCGTGTGGGGCTACCCGTTACGCTTCGTACCCCCCCGCCACGAGGACTCGTCCGCCGCAAACATTTTGAGCTACATGTTTCTGACCCGACGAGGCACGGAGGTTTGCGATCAGCGCCAGATGCTGCGCTATATTCATGAGACCTCCCAGAATGTGCTGATCTCCGGCGAAAGCGGTTTGACTCCCTGGGCTATGGGAGGGCTGCGTTGCATTCCCGGACTGTTGAAACTGACAAGCTGTGCCCCCATTCGATTTTGTACAGCGATGCTTGCCAATGTGGGTGACATTCGGCGTCAATTTCGGTCCCGGTTTATTCTCGATCAGGGGCGCTGCGTGGCTGGAAATGTCGTTCTGGAACATCTGCTGGGAGCCGCTCCCATCCGGCCCGGAACCTGGCTTGGACTGTCCCTGGGAAATTACGCGAAGAAGTTGTATATCAATTTGAATTGTGATCCCCGTCGGTATTCTCCGGCGGATTCGAATCGGCTCGCCGATCTTTTTGTGAACACAATTCTGGAACTCACGCAACCGGATTCAGAGAGCCGTTCTGCTCGGGCTCATGAACGACCTTCCAATGCGAGGAACTCATGAATTACACGGCAGCCACTGACCGCACGTCAGTTTCACAGATCGTCGACTTCTGGCCCCGTTTTCTGTTGTTTCCGATTCTCGCCGTTGCACTCTATCCGCCGTTTGTCATGGGGTGGGGGGGCGACCACTGGCTCGTACGGACAGCTTGGGTGGGCTTCCTGACGTTCTGCTGGTTCTGCGTGGGAGGGGCGTTTCATGAATCGGTCCATCACACACTCTTCAAGCAGGTTTCCCGAAATGTCGCCTTTGGACGCCTGCTGGGTGTGCTGGTCGGGATTCCCTATAGCGTGTATCGCGAGACGCATCGCCGTCACCACGCGTGTCTCAATACTCACGGGGACTATGAACTCTGGCCCTATAGCGATCTGAGTACCTCGCTGGTGTTTCGCCGTGTTTTCATCTGGGTTGATTTGCTGGGTGGAGTCGTGACGGCTCCCTATCTCTACGGTAGGGTCTATTTCTGTCGAGATCCTCGAATGAGCCCTGATGTTCGACGCACAATTTTTTGGGAGTACGTCGCAACAGTTCTGGCCTGGTTCGCTTTCGCATTCGCGCTCATGGCATGGACGAACCGAATTGGCTTCGATTGGCGATGGTTTGATCCCATCTGGGTTTTGCCACTGATCTTGTCACCGATGGTGAACACCGGACGAAAGTTTGTGGAGCATCTTGGCATGGAGAGCGTAGATCCCATTCTGGGAACCAGAACAGTGGTCGCCAGTAATCCCCTCACTCGAATCACCTCATACTTTAACTTCGATATTGCGGTACATGGTCCTCATCACCGCTATCCAAAATCGAGTCACAACGAACTGGCTTCCCGCATGCGGGCTTATCAGCATGATCACCCGGGCCTGGCAATTCCCCTCTTCGGTTCATACATGGCGGCAATTGTTGATATGGTTCCCTGCATGTGGAATCGGCCTTCGACGGGTCATGCCGCGCCCTCGGAGGTCTTGATCGCGGAATCACCGGAGCATGTCGATTGGGATTGAACGCCCCATCAGCGCCCCTGCAACCAGTCGGAATACGCCGACCTACCGTTCCGCACTGCGTCCCAGGGCGATGTCGAACGCGCTGATCGCGGGCACCAGCATGGCCAGCGTGGTGAATCCATATGCCGCCACGACGGACAGGCAAACCCCCAGTGTCCCCCCCAGCAGGTACCCTGTAATCGCATAAAACGTCAGAAATGGCAGCATGGCCGAGGCCATCATCAGCGCGGGTGACGGATTCTTATGACTCAACGAAGCCCACAGCCCTAGACTGCCTCCCAGAATGAAGACCAGGAACGGTGTCAGCTGAAGTGCAAACGATGCCCGAGCCTCCACGATCAGCATCATGCAGACAAAAATTCCCACAAACAGAAAGAACACCGTTCCCAGGCTGCTCCCAATGGCGACACGTGATCGGCCGTAGCATAACCCGGAATGCAGTCCGACCATTGCCGAAAAAGCAACCAGCACGAGATAGCTGATCAAGACATACAGCGTACTTTCAACGGTGAATTCCCCACGCATCGTCAGTGCGACCAGCAGGAGAATGGGAATCAGAATGGCCTCTTTGGCATTGAAGAAAATGCCGCCGAGCTTACTGAAGATGAACTCGCGGGGTGTCACGTTCGTGACCAGAAGCAGTTCCAGAGTCTGACCATCACGTTCTGAGGTCAACGACGTGACCGCTTGGGCGTTGACCAGTATCAAGCTCACCAGACTGAGCGACGCAAATGCAAACCCCACGGGCGACATCATCCCCAGAATGATCTGCCGACTGTCATTGGATTGTGACAGATTGAAGATGATGAAAGCCGCCATCACGAAGTAGGCCAGCTTCACAAAGATCATCTTGCGACCATAGGCCCGCGTACAGACCTCGCGCCACAGCAGGGGCAGATTCCAAATCTCTCGGTGCTCGCGAGAATGGGTTGCCGGAGCCAGCTCCTGGGCGGCAGCCTGCGCCAATTCTTCCGGAGTCGGCTCCGCCACCTGGTCGAAAGCGAACCGCGACGGGTTCCATTTCCGGACCATGGCCATCGTATACAGCCCCAGCGACACGGCCATTGCCGTCAGCACCAGCACGGGCACCAGGGCTGTCGGGACAGGCTGTAACGCATCCGGCTGAGCCGCCAGTGGATTCAGCACGGCAACCATCGCGCGATAAGGGTTCAGGTGATCCCGCACATCGGGCCCCGTCACAATTGATATTCCTTCAATCAAGCCCAGGTAGAGCAGGGCCCCAATCACACAGATCGCCAGCGTCTGAAAGGTCTTATCGCGCCAGTAGGCCACCAGCGTCGCCCAGCTGCCCACCAGTGCGGCGGTGGCCAGACAGACGGCTTCGGCCCAGAAGATTTGGGCCCACGAAATTCCTCCCAGAATCGCCAGCAAGGCAAACACCGGCAAGGACACGCCAATCAGCATCACTACCAGAAGCAGGCTGGCGGCCAGCTTCCCCGCCACCAGTTCAAAGTTAGTCAGGTCCGTCATCAGCAGCAACACGAGCGTGCGTTTGTCTTTCTCTTGCGATACGTTGCTGGAGCAGAAGAGCAGGGCCGCTGCCGAGGCCAGGGTCAGCTGGACCATGGCGAACAGATCGAACAAAAATCGCCCGAACGCCGAAGAATCACCCAGAGTCAGCACAGGGCGCCGCTCAAAGGTCGCCTGCCCAGCGGTGTACATCAGCACAACAAGCGCCGCCAGATAGCCCGCCCGGATCAGAAACAACTTGGGATGACGTGGGGCGGTGATAGCCTCACGCGTCAGTAAAGGACCGGCAAACACGGGAGAACTCCCCACAGGATGAATGAATTCGCAGTATACGGTCCCTCCCCCAAAACCGCATGTGAAGGCGGAGCGGGGGCGGCGGACGCTCGCCCGATGGAGTGGACTGCGGTAACCTCCTGCGTCTATGAACTTACGGCTCACACTGGCCTACGATGGCACCGACTTCCACGGCTGGCAGGCCCAGCCCCACTATCGCACGGTCGAAGCGACCCTCGCCGAGGCGATTCGCGATATGACCGGAGAATCGCCGCGGCTGCTCAGTGCCGGCCGGACGGACGCCGGGGTGCATGCCCTGGGGCAGGTGGCCAGCCTCGAAACCCGCTCTCGCATCCCCGCTGAGAAATGGCGTCCCGCCCTCCAAATGCGTCTTCCCGAGGATCTGATCGTCCGTGAGGTGGTCGAAGTTCCCGCGATTTTCCACGCCACCTACTCGGCCATCGGCAAACGTTATCGCTATCTGATTCACAACAGCCGAACCGAAGAGTTGCTGTTGCGCCGTTATTCCTGGCGCGTCCCCCAGCCTCTCGATACGGATGCCATGCAATTGGCAGCTGATCGCCTGCTGGGCAAACACGACTTTCGCAGTTTTGAAACCAACTACCCGAACAAAGCGACCAGCGTCCGCACTGTGCGCGAACTGCGAGTCTTCCGCACGGGGCCGGGCAGTCTTCTGCAAGGATTGGCGTATCACGATCCGGCGGACCGCCCGACCAATATGGTGGCCATCGAGATCGAGGCCGACGGATTTCTGTACAACATGGTCCGGACCATCACGGGAACGCTGGTCAATGTCGGACGGGGCACCTGGACCCCGGATGACATGGAGCGCATCCTGACCGGGCAAAGCCGCCATCTGGCGGGCGACACCTGTCCCGCCAAGGGGCTGTTTCTGGTACGTGTCGACTACCCGGAACGGGAAGAAGACCTGCGACGGTAGCCTGAGCCTCCGTTGAAAAACGTGGAACAGGCTGCTGAGCCTGTCGGAAACGGGGCTGAGATTCCGGACCGCTGGCCCGCTCGGTTCCGCCCGTCTCAGCCGTACAGCTTGTTGGCTTCCTCATGATTGATGACACGGGCCTTGATCCGGTCGCCGGAAAGCTTCTCTCCTTCGGGATCGACATAGACGCGCCCGGAGCGTCCTGGCTTCACGCTCAGCACGTGGATATTAAAGATGTAGCCGACATCGCTGGTGGCCTTAAACCAGTGGACGTTATCCTTGAGATCAGTCACCGTTGAGTACCCGCCGACGCCAAACTGCTTATCCAGCGTGGGGCGAATGATCATGTGTTCCTTACCCGCATCCTCCAGGCGGTCGTAATGCCTTCCGTGAAACTCGCCCTTCAGAATGATGAACGCGGTCGCCATGTTGTCGTGTCCATGGGGCACCACCGAGCGGCCCTGATTCAGGGCGAAGACCTGGTGCCCGAATACCAGATCCGTCGGCAGTCCTTCGACCTTGGGCAGAGTGGCCCGCAGACTCAGTTCCCCGCGATCCTTCGGCGTTACGTTCTTCGTCAGCTTGTCGAAATCGATGAACCGCATCAGTTCCGGGACATCGACGCGGCTGAACAGTTCTTCCACTTGCTTCTGCCAGACCAGCGGGGCCAGCTTCTGCCCGCGCAGGTCATGCCCCATCGTGTTCAGCTCATTCAGCCAGTCACGGGCGATCAGCTTCACTTCATCGGAAAACGCTTCACGGGCAAAGAGCGTGTCGAGTAACGACCATGTCAGCAATGCCCCCAAGGTGTGCTGCTGAAACTCACGACGTGAAAGACGATCCATGATTCGAACCCGATGCAGAAGAAGATCGAGACTCCCGGGCCCGAATGGCCTGCCCGAAAGTCTACCGCGCGGATCAAACGATTCGATACCCCGCCCGTTCGGCGAGGAGTCGCGCAGCGGCGAGCGGCACTTCGGTGCGCTTCCCCCCGTCCTGGGAGTGCGATACCGTGACGGGCTCTGAAAGCCTGACCTGTCCCGAATCTTCTGAGGCTCAACATGAAACCGTTTTGGCCAGTCGCGTGCGCGTGGGGAGTGTCTGTCATCATGGCGTCGACCAGTCCGGCTCAGGACAAGAAAGAAGTTTTCAACGAAGACGAATCCAAAGTCCCCGCTTACACCCTGCCCGAGGCGCTGGTCTCCACCAACGGAGAGAAGGTCGATACCGCCGCGAAATGGAAGCAGCAGCGACGCGGCGAAATCTTCCGGATGTTTGAGACGGAGGTGTATGGCCGGACCCCGTCCACTCCGCTCGACACGATTCGGGCGGTGGTCACCGAAGGCCCCTCCGACGCCTTCGAAGGTCGGGCCACTCGCAAGCAAATCACAGTCTTCTTCACGAAGCAGGATGATGGCCCGCGGATGGAGATCCTGCTCTACTCACCCAAAGGGAAGAAATCCTCCCCCGCTTTCCTGGGATACAACTTCGAGGGCAACCACGCCATCACGACCGACCCAGCAGTAAAGCTGGCTCACAGCTGGCTGCGAAACAATCCCAAGGAGGGGATCACGGAAAACAAGGCGACCGAACAATCGCGAGGCAGCGAGCGGTCCCGGTGGTCGATCGACCGGATCATCGAACGCGGATACGCCGTGGCCTCGATCTATTATGGTGACATCGATCCTGACTTTGATGATGAATTTCAGAACGGTGTCCAGCCGTTGTTCTACAAAGACGGCCAACAGAAGCCGGGACCGGAGGAATGGGGCAGCATTGGAGCCTGGGCCTGGGGGTTGAGCCGGGCATTGGATTACCTCGAAACCGATGCCGACATCAACGCGAAGCAGGTCGCGGTCCTCGGACACAGCCGTCTAGGGAAGACCTCTCTGTGGGCGGGCGCACAAGACGAACGATTCGCGATCGTGATCTCCAACAACAGCGGCTGTGGGGGAGCCGCCCTCAGTAAACGCTGGTTCGGCGAAACCGTGAACCGGATCAACACGTCGTTTCCGCACTGGTTCTGTGACAACTTTAACAAGTACAACAACAACGAATCCGCGATGCCCGTCGACTCGCATGAGCTGATCGCGCTGATCGCCCCCCGTCCGGTCTACATCTCCAGCGCTGTCGATGACAAATGGGCCGACCCATACGGCGAATATCTGGCCGCCGTGCATGCCGACCCGGTGTATCGATTGTTAGGAACGACCGGGCTAGGGAACGCCCCCGTGAGCGACAAGTCACCGCCTCTGGACACACCGTTGCTGACGGGACATATCGGTTACCACATCCGCACGGGCGGTCACGATGTGCTGCCCTTTGATTGGGAGCAGTTCATGAACTTCGCCGACCGTCATTTCCGGCGGAATCGGTAGTCACCGCATCCGTGATGGGGTGTCGACGGGAATCCCCGATGCCCCAATCACGGACTGGTCTTCGTTGAGCGTCCCGATATCCATGACTGTCGGCGGCAGTGGGGAAGGGTTCCCTAGGTGCCTTGTCGAAAATGGGCTTCAGAAATGGCAGACAGAAATGTCTGCCCCATCGATTCGTGGCACCGACATTCCTGTCTGGGCTTGCGAGAAACAGTTTTTGAATCGAATCTAATCCTTCAGCCGGTAGAGCTGCTCCCCAGCTTTCCAGACGAGCAGAATCCCTTCGTCTTCGCGTCCCGCGTAATCATCGAGGTTGATCGTGGCGGGGTCGCGGTAGCCAAGGTTGATCGATTCGCAGACTTCCCGGGGAATCTGCGAAGCCAGCGTCACCTGGACCCGGCACTTCTCGACTCCCTCTTCATAGGTGCCGCTACCGCGTACATGGGTGGAGTGGGCCAGAACGCCCCACGGATGATCCTTGAACTTATCCCACTGCTTCACAAAATAATCGCGGCAGTGATAACCAATCTCCATGATGTGTTTGCCATGGGTGATCGACACCATGTCGAGGTGCGGCGCGTAGATAATCAGCTCGCCGCCGTCCTCCACGACGGGTTCGAGCTTGTACATGCACTTGCCCGCCGTCCACAGCTCGTCATACATCTTCGGAGAACAGGAGACCACCGTCTTAAACGGCTTCTCCATACGCTTGATATGGACCGTCCCCGACAGGTCGGCAGCATCGCTCCACGCTTGTTCCGGGGTGCCGTAGAACATGCCGTGCAGTCGCGCTGTGCCGTCACTGGTCACCACAAAGGTCAACGCCCGACGCTCGCGGGGGATCATCTTCGCGGCCATGTTGACCACATCACGAACCGGCGTACTCTTCACGCCGATGATGCCCACGTTGGTAATGAGCGCGCCGAGCCAGTGAAAGAAATTCAGCAGATCCGGCCCCGAGATGCCCGGAAAAAAATACTTATTGCCGCCCGAGAATCCCACGACCTCGTGCGGAAACACCGGCCCCAGGACCATCAGCTGGTCGTAATCGAGAATCAGCTTATTGATCTGCACGGGAACGGTTTTCGAGAGCAGACCATTCGAAGCCCTGGCGGTGTCTTCTTCGGACAGGACGCCGATCGTGGCGAGCGACTCCGGGTTATCCCATTCGTGGTTGAAGAACTGCGTCTGAAAGAACAGCCGCATCCGTTCCATGTCTTCGATACCTAGCAGCTTGCAAATCTGCACTTCGGACATCGGAGGATGGGTTCCCAGGGCGATCAACACATCGAGCGAAGCGACATGGGGTTTGAGATGCTTAAACAACGCATCCCACAACAAGGGCAGGGGGGCCGTTCGCGTGGAATCCGGAACAATCAGCAACAGCCGCTTTCCCGCGACATCCGTGATTGGGACGTTTCGGGCAATCCATTCACGGACTTCGTTATCGGTCAGAATGGGAGCAGACATCGTTCCACACTTTTCCAGGAGCGACCGGCGTGAGCCTGTCGGGGAGTTTCATGATTAACGGCGGACATAGACCCAGGCCAGCCAGCAGAGGAGCGGCAACAGTCCAAAGATCAGAAGTCCCGCGATCAGGTTGGATCGCCAATTGTCGGGCCAGCGGGCCATGGTCTGTGTTCTCGCAGTCGAAGTGCGCGTTGACCTCTACTTCAGTGTATCGATCGCCGCAGGGGTGTATTGTGGCAAACGCTAACGACGACCGCAAAGGGGGGAAACGCCTCAATCGGAAGTGAGAGCGGGGCGCCCGGTACGCATGGCATTGGCTTCCCCCAGACACTGCTCAATCGCTTCGGAAGTCCACCGGAGCAGTTCCGACTCGCGGCCTTTCTTCGACAATTCCGCCAGCCGGGTAGCGTCGAGCGGGGCACCAAAAGCCACACGAATCGAGCGAGGTCGCGGGAACCAGGCACCACGGGGAAGTGCCTCAAAGGCCCCCGCCACGGCGACCGGGATCACCGGCACCTTGACCCGGCGGATCAGTGCCAGAAAACCGGGCTTCAGTTCGCCCAGCTGGGAGTCCTCGGAACGTGTCCCCTCGGGAAAGATCCCGACCAGAAAACCATGCTCCATCCGGCGGATCGACTCGCGGATACTCTCCGTTCCGGCCCCCTCACGGCGAATTGGCATGACGTAGGTACTTCGCAAGACCCATCCCACTAGTGGCACGCCAAAGAGATTGTCACGAGCTAGGTAGCTGACGGGACGCGTGAGAGGCAACCCCACCAGGAGCGGGTCCAGAAAACTCTGGTGGTTCACCAGCAGCAAGGCACCTCCGGCGGGCAAGTTCTCAATGCCGCGAGCCCGGTAGCGAAACCAGATCGTAAAGAGCAGCTGGCAGGTCTTTTGAATACACCACCAGACCCAGTTCCGCCGTAGCGGATCGGGAAGGGGAGGAGCCGCCGGACGGGCGGATTCAGGTGCAGAAGATGCCTCAGACATGGAGCTTCTAAGTGGAGTATCAGCCAAACAGCGGAATGGCGAGCCCGCCAGATGGACGGGCCGCCGATTCCGCCAAACGAAGAGGCCGGTCACTACTTGCCCGCAGACCGCTTCAACACATACTTGCGAACGAGCGGCTGGTTCTTGGTGAAGATTTCATCTTCAATCAGCTTCGCATCGGCGTTGGCCTTGGCGACACGGTCTTCCATGCCCTTCATGGATTCCGTCTGCTTGGCCAATTGCTCCTGCTTGCCGGTATCAGTCGGATTGGCTTCGGCATCCCGCCGGGTACGGGCGAATCCCTGGAACCGGCCCCACTCGCCGCGAAGGGCCTTGACCGGACCATCGTTCCGCTGTTTGTTGAGCATCGCGATGGCCAGGGCCTGCTGATACTGCGGCGTCTTGTCGTTCTCCTGCAACTCGATATGAGCGGCAAGAGCCGTGTGGGCATAGGTGTCAACGGACTGACCGTCGATCGAAAGCTCATACTGACCAGCGGGCAGCCCATGCACGGTGAGGCGTTCCGAGCTGAGTCGATGCCCCAGCTTGGTCAGCTGAGCCCCCAAGCGGGCTTCTTCGGGCATCACCCACGGAAGCGATTCGGCGGCGAAAGTGAACTCCACTCCGTCTTCCGTCTGGGACAGCCCCTCGATCACTCCGCCGGTGCCCTTGGCCCGCTGCTTTTCATTCTTGGCATTCAAATTAATACTGATCCCCGAAACGCTCCTGGGCAGGTCCATATCCGTGATGATGGAGACCGCCATGACCAATTGCCCCGGAGCATCCGGATGCACAGCGTCACGGATCAGCGTAAAGGCCGGTTCGACCTTGCGCTGTTCGAGAGTCAGGTTGTTGAGCGGTCCCCACATGTCCACATACCCGTGACCGTTTTCGACCGCGACTTCCCGCAACCAGGTTCCGTAGTAGGCGAGCGTGGAGTTGTATTCGGCCTGAGAAAGCGGATCACGTTTGTTGTTGGGGCGGGCTCGATCAGCCCGTGAATCGAACATCGTGGGGGTCATCAGAATCGGCGTCGCACCAATTCCCTGCAACTTACCGAGCAGTTCCGTCATGTCTTTCTTGTAGGTATCAAAGGTCGGCTGATCGAACGGGCGGTAGGTTCCGTCATTCATCCCAAGCAGAATGGTCACATACTTCGGCTTGTACTCGGCCACATCCTTGTCGAACCGGGCCAGGGCATCCCACGCACGGGCTCCACCGACCCCGGCGTTATGGATCTTCAGCCGCATCTTGGGAAAACGGGTGTAGAAATAGTCTTCCACATACTGCGTATAGAGACACTGGTGAGTGATGCTGTCCCCCAGGAAAACGATGGAATCCCCATCCACCAGATCCAGCTTGGAGACAGGTGTCTTGAGTACCGGAACCGCAGCCTCCTGAGCCATCGCAACGGCGGACCACGCCAGCACCAGACTCCAGCACAACAGCGAACGCAGCATCACATTCTCCAATCAGGAACAAGGGATACACATGGTATAACTCACCGTTCCGGGAAGTTCGAGCCACACGCATTCGTGTTCTATTGTCGTGGATACATCCGAAAAGCGGGTACGTCAGACAATCCTGTCTGTCGCATGCCATCAAAGCATGTTCGCTCTCTGACGGGGGGCAGGCAGATGGCCTCCTCGCCACCGCATTTCCGGACGCACGCCCCCTCGAATCGCGATCGATTTTCACCCCGACACCGCCGCCAGTTCCGGCAGCATCGCAAGGAACTCCGATCGCCTGCGAATCCAGATCCTGTCGCAGAATCAGCGACAGAAACTCGTCTTGTGGCTGTCGAACTTCCCTCCCTACCATTCCGGTTGGGCGGACGCACCGCCCGAGAGTTCGTGTTCCGAAAACAGGTCCTGAAATGAGTTCAGGTTCATCTCGACTAGGGGGTCGCCTGGAGGCCCCCGGGGTCTCCGACTGGCAATCGCTGGTCCCCCCCCCCTCCGTCCTTCTGGGTGATGCCCCCCTGCCGGCCGACCCGCTGTCACAGTCCGTGGCTGCGGCTCGCGATTGGTTGCTCGATCATCAGCATGTCGAGGGGTACTGGATCGGAGAACTCGAAGGCGACACGATCCTTGAATCCGAATACATTCTGCTGCTGACCTGGATGGGACGCGGGCAGTCGGAGATCGCTCAGAAGTGTGCCCGCACCATCGTGCAGGAACAGCTGCCGACCGGCGGCTGGGCTCTGTTCCCCGGCGGGCCGCTGGAGATCAGTGCCTCGGTCAAGGCGTACTGGACTCTCAAAATCACGGGCCACGACCCGCAAGCCGAATATATGGTGCGAGCTCGCGAGGCGATCCGCGCCGCGGGCGGAGCCGAGAAGGTCAACAGCTTCACCCGCTTCTACTTCGCCCTGCTGGGGATCATCTCCTATCAGCAGTGCCCCGCCGTGCCGCCGGAACTGATGTTCCTGCCGTCGTGGATGCCGTTCAACATCTACGAGATGTCAGCCTGGTCGCGCACGATCGTTGTGCCGCTGAGCCTGATCTGGGCCTTCCAGCCCTCCACCCAGCTCCCCCAGGAGCACAAGATCGATGAGCTGTTCCTGAATGGCCCCGAGAACCTGCCGGTCACGATGCCACCTTCGGGGCAGCTCGATGACCTGAAGGCCAAAAGCTGGGTTAA
>QWPB01000123.1 GCA_003671275.1 Planctomycetota bacterium
CGCCGCCAGCAATCCGTCGACACGGGCCCGCTCCCGCAACAGGATTTCGACCGTGGTTCGCCGCAGCTCGGGACTAAGCTCCCTCCACTTGGCTAAAGCGGCCAGAGAACCCTCTGGCCCCGGGAGATCTCCCAGAGCCACGATCACAGACTGCTGCATCTGAGGCATCGACTGCGGCTTCAGCTGGGCGGCGAGGGCCGGGACTGACTTCTCGACCGGGCCAAATGCCAGCAACTCGACCGATGGCTTATAGACACCGTCCATCGGCAGCTGTGCAATCGCGGCGGCGCAAAGTGCATCGAAAGCTGGTCGCTGGTCGGGAGTGAGCGCTGCGAGCAGCGTTTTCCCGCGTGTCCGCAGCCCCATTCCCAGAGCCACCAGCAGCGATCGGCGATGGTTCTCACTGAGCGGAAAGTCCGCAGCCAGAAACTGTTCGAGCAGGTTCCGAATCTCCGCTTCATCTCCTCGGGTGCCGCTGATTTGTGCCAGATTCTCCAGCATCAACTCGAGTTTAGGTTCGACGTTGTGCAAGTTGCTGCGTTCGATCTGCCGTCGCATGAGAAGCGGAATTAGTACCGGACGGTTCTTGGCGGAGGCCAGCAGGGCTTCCGAGCTATCGCGACGGCCCAAAACCATCGTGACCCACGCCTCGTCGACTCCCGGACCGCTGAGACGCGCCAGTCCCAGGGCGAGTTCACCGCGCACTTCGTAATGGTCGTCACTGGCTGTTTCCAGAACCCGGTCCCGCAGCGATCGATAGTTCGGGTGCTGGATCAGCATGTCGATGCCCAGCTGGACCGCATGCCAATGCGCGCGCGAGTCCGGGCTGGCGAGAAGGGAATGAATATGGCAGGAGATTTCGTCCCCCAGTAGAAGCAAGGTGCGGACGGCGAGCACCTGAGCCCGGGGAGTGTCCTTCTGGCGGGCCTGTTTGCGAAGCAGATCGCGAGACAGCGGATCACGCCGCTCCAGCAGGAGCCGCTGAGCGGTCTCGCGGTGCCAGCCGTTCGTCGACGCCAGCATCTCGACCAGTTCTTCGGTCGAGCAATCGGCGGGCCGCTTCCAGTCGGTCTTCACCCCTCCCGGCGGAGTCAGACGGTAGATCCGTCCGCGATCGGTGCCGCTCTCCAGGTCGAGTTTGGCCTTGATGTCTTCGGGGATCGAGAACGGATGCTCGATCGTTTCGCGATACATATCGCAGACATACAGACACCCATCCGGCCCGTTGATGAAGTTCGCCGGACGGAACCACGTATCGGTTGACGTGATAAACTCGACGTCATCATCGGCCCGAGCGGCGGCCGCGCTGAAGGAGTAGCCTTGGGAGGTCAACATCTTTTTGCGATGGATCAGATTGCCACCGACATCGCCGATGAAAGCGTTTCCGTGAAACTCGGCCGGGTAAGCATCGCCGCGATAGATCGTGACCCCCGTGGCCGAAGTGAAGAACCCGATCGGCACCAGTTCCGTCATCGGCAGCCGCTTCTTCATCTCGGGGTCGTTCACTCGGCGGCGTGTGCGGACGATCCGCCACGGCTCGGCGGGACTCTTGCGAAAGACCGGAGCGGCGGGGCCTTCATTCGCGAAGTTCCGCACCGGTTGATTTGAGGGCAGCTCGCTCAGATGTTCGAGCGGATGCAGTGGCCAGTTTACTCGCTGAATGTGATTGCTGTTGCTGCACACATACCGCTGGCCCCAGTCGTCAAAACAGTGCCCGAACTGCTGGCCGCCATTGACCGGTTCGAACTTCCGCGTCCAGGGATCAAACCGCAGATCATTCCCTCGCACGCTCAGCTTCTGAATGTCCGCTCCGTCGGGAGAGAAGATCGTGATCTCGCCGCCGACCATGCCCGCAGCGAAATAGATCTTGCCATCCGGTCCCCATTTGAGGTTGTTGGCCATCGCCTGCACGTTGCCGCGTCCGAACCCGCTGGCGACAACCTGCCGAATGTCGGCCACGCCATCCCCCGTCGTGTCTTTGCAGTAGTACAATGCCGACGGGGCCAGCACGAAGACGCCGCCATCAAAGCAGCACACGCTGACGACCCAGCTCATGCCGCTTGCGAAGACCGTACTCGACTCAAACACCCCGTCCCGGTTCGCATCGACCAGCCGCCGGACTTGGCACACATCTTTACGCCCCAGAGGCAGCGGCTGCTGCGGGAGTCGAATCTCTGCCGAATACGGGTAGCCCCGCATTTCCGCGATATAGAGATTCCCATGCTCATCAAAGCAGCCATCGACCGGGTCATTGACGAGCGGCTCGTGGGCGACCAGATCGAGTTTGAACCCCTGCTGGACCTCGAAGGTCTTCTGCACATCAGCGACTTCAACGGGTGGCAACCTTCCAACTTCACCCAGATCACCAGCAGAAGGTTCCGCAGCTCGAATCTGTAGAGCCAGCAGCACCAGCAAGATGCCACCGAGTGATCGACTTGTGGCCCGAGTTCCGAATGTGACAACCATCCGCGCCAGCCTTTCGACAGACTTACAAGCGAACATTGATGGATCATGGCCAACAGCAGGAAGATAGGCAAACGTAGAGCCCGCTACTTGCCGGCAAGCGCCCCCATTCGGATCGCGTAGGAAGCCCCCAACAGCGGGTTCATGCATTACAATGCCTATCCGGGTGTATAGATAACTGCCATGATGACGGGTCGCTGAGAATAATTCTCCCCACTCACGCATTGCATCTTTGTTGACCGAAGGAGTTCCTGTGACAGGCGATCCGTCCTCTTCCTCTCACCCGGCGGCCCATGGGCCACTGGGTGAGGACGAAGTCCGACGATCCGCGAGTGGGGTGGCGACCCCCACCGTCATCGAACAATGGTATTCGCAGCAAGTCGAATGGCTGCGAGTGTTTGTGTTCGGAATTCTGCGAGACAACGATCTGGTGGCCGATGTGCTGCAGATCGTTTTTCGTAAGGCCATCGAACATGGAGGTCTGGTCGAGCCGCAGTCGGTGCGTGCGTGGTTAACCCGGGTGGCCCACAATGAAGCCCTCCTGGTGAAACGCAAGCAAGGGGTCATTGCACGGGCCATGACGAAGCTGGTGGGTGGCGAATCCGGATTCGATCCGGCCGAGCTTCCCGTAGTCGGACTGATGCGACAGGAAACCGCCATCCAGGTCCGGGAGGCCATGCGGAACTTGCCTGCGGAACAGCGATTCGTCGTGGAGAGGCGAATCGAGAGTGATCAGACCTTTGCCGAGATTGCCAGTGAACTGGGAGTGCCCCTGGGGACGGTACTGACACGCATGCGACTGGCACTGAGTAAACTGCGACTCACCCTCGAATCCGAGAGAGAACTGCCTGACCAGTAATCCTCCCGAAAATCGCAATCCGCTTCTCCGTCATCGTCAATCCCAGTCACCGTCCTCTTGACCACTGTTTTCATGCCTTCCCAAGCCAACGGATCACCGTCACAGGCCTTACCGAACATGTCCACCGCATCCTCTGATGACGATCTACTGCTCGCAGTCCGGTACCTGACCGGGGAATGCTCTACTGTGGAAGTGGCTGCCTTTGAGGCTCAATTGGAAGATAATCTCAGCGCCCAGTCGGCCCTGGTGGCAGCCGTTCAGATCGTGGGGCTGCTGCAGTCCACTCCCACTTGCGAGACACTTTCTGCCGCAGCACCCGCCGCACAGCCACGAACCGTCACACGGGGATCGGTCATTCCCCGGCGGTCCCCGGACTGGACACTCGCGACTGCGGTCGCCGGGGTTGCCGTGGCTGTTTCCGGATTCGCGTTACTTGCCCCGAATTCTCGACCGATGCCCCGAGGCGGAGAGGCCCCGGCATTGGCTCAGGCCTGGTCCGAACTTGATGCCGCTCAGATCACTGCCGAGTTGCCAGATGACGATTCAGTTCCCAGCGTCTCCACCGAGTCAACCTCCGCCGAGGCCGTTAGCGATAACGATGTTCCCGACTGGCTGCTGACCGCCATTCTGGTGGAAGAAGAAGCAAACCAAGTCGGCGACGAACTGGGGCATGAGGAGGAAACCCAGCTGTGAATCTTCGACGATCTCTTTTCAGCCTGATGGTGGTGATGGGGTGCGGTCTGCTGCGTGCGGATGATTCCGTCGTCAAACCGTCTCCGACAACCAAAGAACCACATAAATCGGCGGTTCCCGAACTGAAGCCGGAGCAGGAAACCCTGGCTCTGGCGTTCGCGGGGGAGCATCACCCCGAGCTCAAAGCGTTGATCGAATCACTGAAGTCAGCGAATCCGGAAGGTTACAAAAAGGCCATTCACGAGTTAACCCGCACGCATGACCGCTTGGGCAAGGTGCAAGCCAATAGCAAGGGGAGTGACCGCTTTGCCCACGAATTGGCTCTCTGGAAACTGGACTCGCGAATCCGTCTGACCGCGGCCCGCAGTGCCATGCGGGACACGGACGAGTTGCGGGCCGAGTTGAAATCGCTGGTGGAACAGCGGCAACAGCTGGCCTTACAGGGTTTGCGGGATGACCGTGCACGCACCGCTGCGCGACTGGAAAAGATCAACCGCGAGCTAAAGGCCGCGGAAATGAAGCTGCCGGAAGCCATTGATGCCGAAGTCGACAGGTTGCTGAAATCGGTGAAATCGAACAAGCCACGGATCTCCGCCGCGATCAAAGACGCCAAGAAGACCGGCAAGTCCACGCCCAAGCCGGACAGCAAAGCCAAAACTCCGGAGGAGGCATCAGGCTCTCCTTCTCCGTCCAAGAAACCGCAGCCTTGATCGACCGCCCTGAATCACAGTTTCTCCTTCTGATGGAGTTCTCGATGTCACACCCGATTCGCACGATGCTGGCCCTGGTGATGGGGCTGATCGGTTGGACCGCACCGGGACAAGCCGCCGAAGTGGCCCCCGCAATCCAGCGATTCCAGACTGCGGACACCGTCGACGTGCCCGACTTTCAGCAGCATGTGGTGCCGCTCATGGGCAAACTTGGTTGCAATGGGCGAGCCTGCCACGGTTCGTTCCAGGGACAAGGCGGCTTTCGTCTGTCGCTGTTTGGTTACGACTTCAAGATGGACCACGAAGGGCTTGTCGAACGGCTCGACAAAGAGACCCCCGCCGACAGCTATGCCCTGAAAAAGGGCACCAATGTCGAGCCGCATAAGGGCGGCAAACGCATGGAAATCGGCAGCTGGGAATACAACGTTTTCATGGCCTGGATCAAGGCGGGTGCCCAGCCGGTTCAGACACCGAAGAAACTTCTGGCTCTCGAAGTGACGCCGAAAGAGCTGCTCTATTCCGACAAGGCTCAGACGACCCAGCTGAAGGCGATCGCCCGGTGGGATGATGGGTCGACCGAAGATGTCACCTGCCTGTGCCGGTTTCAGACCAACGACCCCCAGATCTGTGATGTGACACAGGGCGGTCTGGTCACCTCGAACGAGCCGGGCGATACCCACATCGTGGCTTTTTACGACAATGGTGTGGTCCCCGTGCCCGTCATCCGTCCCGTCTCCCCGAATTACGGAGACAAATACCCGGCGGTCGCCACCCGGACCAGGATCGACGAACTGGTGACCGAGAAGCTGCGAAAGCTTGGCACGTTGCCTTCGGAAGTCTGCAATGATGCGGAATTTCTCCGCCGCGTGAATCTGGATCTGACGGGGACGTTGCCCACGTCGGAAGAGGTTCGCCTGTTTCTGGCTGATACCGGCACAGACAAACGATCCCGGAAGGTCAATGAACTCTTGGAAACGCCCGCGTATGCCGCATGGTGGACCACACGGTTATGTGACTGGACGGGAAACGCCAGCAGCCAGCTCAACAATACCGGCATCGGACGAGAATCCAGCGACCGGGAATGGTACGACTGGATTTACAAGCGGGTCGCGGCCAATACCCCGTACGACAAGCTGGCCGAAGGGATTGTCCTGGCCACCAGCAAGAAGCCGGGCGAGAGCTATGAGGAACTTTGCCAGCGAATGTCTGCGGCCTACAAGGAGGGCAAGTCGTACGCCGATGAAGACGGGCTCGTGTACTTCTGGGCCCGACAGAACTTCACCAAAGCCGAAGACCGGGCGATCGGATTTGCCTACACGTTCCTGGGATCACGAATTCAGTGCGCCCAATGCCACAAGCATCCGTTCGACCAGTGGACGCAAACCGACTTCAAGATGTTCGAAGCGTTCTTCACTCGCGTGAATTTCGCTCGAAACGGCAGTGATCGTAAGACCTACGACAAAATCGTAGCGGATCTGGGGCTGGACCCCAAAAAACTCAATGGCAACAAGCTGCGGGAATCGCTGGCTGCCGCTGCGAAAGACGGAAAGCTGATTCCCGTCGCGGATCTGTATGTCCAGGCTCCGAAGTACAACAAGTCCGCAGCCAGCCAGAAAAAAGACAATGGCAAGAAGAACACCGTACCCGATTCCCCCAAGGCCAAGCTGCTGGGCGGTGATGTCATCGATATCGACCGGCTGGATGACCCCCGGGAACCGTTGATGGCGTGGCTCCGATCCAATCCACTGTTCGCCAAGGCATTCGTCAACCGCGTGTGGGCGAACTACTTTAACCGAGGCATCGTCGAACCAACGGACGACATGAACTTGGCCAATCCGCCCAGCAACGAAGCCTTGCTGAACCATCTGGCACAGGGATTCGTGGCTAGCGAATTTGACATGAAGTGGGTCCATCGCGAGATCTGCAATAGCGACACCTACCAGCGTTCATGGCAGCCCAACGACACGAACATTCTTGACGAGCGGAACTTCAGCCGGGCAGTGCCCCGGCGGTTGCCTGCGGAGACGGCAGTCGATGCCATTCACCTGGCCACCATCCGTTCGGCCGATGCCCCAGCCTTCGACACCGAGATCAAGTCGCGGGCGGTGGCCCAAGCCAGCACCCCCCGAAATAACAACGGGGCGGGCCAGTTGTACGCCCTGTCGGTCTTCGGACGTTCCAGTCGCGAGAATGCCTGTGATTGCGACCGTTCGGCGGAATCCAGCCTGTTGCAGACGCTCTATCTTCGCAACGACAGCGATGTCTACAAGGAGATGGATCGTGGCGATGGCTGGCTGGCAGAACTCGGCAAGCAGTACGGTGCCAAGGCCATTGCGGTCTCCGAAACCCCGGCCCGAACGCGACCGGCCAACTACAAAAAGCAACTGGCAGAGCTGAAGGAAAAGGCCGAGCAGCTGAAAGACTCCGACGACAAGCGGGCCGCCAAGCTTGCCGAACGTGAACTGCTGGCCTTCGAAAAGCGGTATGCCAAGCTGCCCCCGGCCCCTGACAAGGACGTGGCGGTTGAACCGGTTAAGAAGGCGACACTGCCGGACGATGTCCTGCAGCCCATCATCGAAGAGGCCTACCTGCGAACGGTCAGCCGATTCCCAACGCAGTCCGAACTGGCGACTTCGCTGGACTTCGTTCGCAAGGCCGACACGCCACTGTCGGGCGTGCGGGACATTCTGTGGACGCTGCTGAACACGAAAGAGTTCATCGTCAACCACTAAGAGCCATCGGCGTGCGGATCTTTCCTACCAGCCTTCGAGCTGCGTGGAGAGTAGCTCCCGATGAAAAACCTCACTGCACTTCGTACATCCACTCCTCAAAGGATACTCTGAAATGGCGTTTCACATTCAATGCGATGGATTTGGTCGACGCGACTTCCTCAAGGCGGGAGCATTGTCGCTGGGCGGCCTGTCGCTGGGCACGTTCCTGCGGATGTCGCACGCGGGTGAAGTGGCGACCGGGGCCAAGGCCAAGTCCGCGATTTTCATCAATCTGGCCGGCGGTCCGAGCCACATGGACACCTTCGATCTGAAGCCGGACGCTCCCGACACGCACCGCGGGGAATTCAAGCCGATCCAGACCAGTGTTCCGGGAATCGAGATCAGTGAGCATCTCCCGAACCTCGCGGCCTGCATGGACAAGTTCTCCATCCTGCGGGGAGTCAGCCACTCGATCGCCGCCCACAACCTCGGGTCGGAGTATGTGAACTGCGGAAACCGTCCGCTGCCATCCCTTGAGTTCCCGGGCTATGCCGCCGTGGTCACCAAGGAGTTGGGCGGCCCCGCGGACCTGCCCCAATCGGTGTCCATTCCCAATGCGGGCAATCAGCGAGGAGGTTATCTCGGCGTGAAGTACGCTCCGCTGAATACCGGCAAGACTCCCACCGCAGGCCAGCCCTTCAGTGTCCGGGGAGTGACCCTCGGCAATGGCCTGACCATCCAAGACGTGGAGAAGCGGCAAGGACTGCTTACCAGCCTCGACACCGCTTTCACGGGCTTTGAAAAGCAGAACCAGCTGCTCGATGGCCTCGACCGGTTCTCCCAGCAGGCGTACGCCATGATCACCTCGCCCAGCGCCCGCAAGGCATTCGACATCAGCCAGGAGAATGCCGAGTTTGCCGCAAAATTCGGCACCAGCGGCTTCGGCCAAAGCTGCCTGCTGGCTCTTCGGCTGATCGAATCGGGCGTGCGGTTCACAACCGTCACGATGGGTGGATGGGATACCCACAACGAGGGGTTCACGGCGCTCAAATCCAAGCAGTTGCCTCCCTTCGATCAGGGCCTGGCAGCCCTGCTCACGGGTTTGGCACAGCGGGGCCTTTTGGAGTCAACCGCCGTCTATGTGACGGGTGAGTTTGGACGAACTCCCAAAATCAACACGCAGCGTGTCGGTCGCGATCACTACCCACGGGCCATGTTCATGCTCATGGCTGGTGGTGGGATTCGCGGGGGTCGCGTGATCGGGGCCAGTGACGCGAAGGGTGAGGGCCCTGCCGATGGCAAGGGGATCAGCCCGGACAATGTGGCGGCTTCGTTCTATCATAATCTGGGGATCGACCCGACCAAGGAATACCACACCAGCACGGGACGCCCCGTGATGATCGTCCGCGAAGGTCAGCCAATTGCCGAGTTGTTTGCCTGATCCAGAGCACATTCCGCGATGAACCGTAAGCCCTGCCCGTCATCACGGTCAGGGCTTGCTTCATCTTTGGGCGGACGCGATCCGCGACTGGCACGCAAATCTAGTGACAGGCTTGACTTCGAACCTCTGACCGTTCACTGTGGTATGTTGTTCTGACATCGGGAGCATGGTGCTTCCAGACTGCATTCTTGAGTGTGTGTTCCGACAGAGCGTGTCATGCTGCGTCGAATTATCTGCTGTCTGGTGATTTCCTTGAGTTTGTCCTCGATGGGGGCTTGTGCCGACCCGCAATGGGTTGTGTATGAGGGCCTGGAGGGATCGGGCCATGGAAAGCACGTCGTCCTCGTCAGCGGGGACGAGGAATACCGTTCAGAAGAAGCCTTGCCCCAGTTGGGCAAGATTCTGGCGACGCGGCACGGCTTCAAGTGTACGGTGCTGTTTGCGATCAATCCGGACTCCGGAGAGATCGACCCGAATCGCAACAACAACATCCCGGGCCTCGAAGCGTTGGACAACGCGGATCTAATGGTCATTGCCACGCGGTTCCGCGATCTTCCCGATGACCAGATGAAGCATATCGTGGACTACGTGGAATCGGGCAAGCCCGTGATTGGGCTGCGGACCGCCACGCATGCCTTTAATCTGAGCAAGTCGTCGTCATACACCAAATACCATTGGCAGCATAACCCCACGCAGGGGTTCGGTCGGGCTGTCCTCGGGGAAACCTGGATCAACCATCACGGCCACCACGGAAGGCAGAGTACGCTGGGACTGGTCGACGAATCGCAGGCCAGCCACCCCATCCTGCGGGGTATCAAATCCGGAGACATCTGGGGCCCCTCCGATGTCTATGAAGTACGCCTGCCCCTGCCGGAAGGCTGTGTTCCACTGGTCATGGGACAGGTGCTGACCGGTATGAAACCAGAAGACCCGCCTCTGGAGGGCGAGAAGAACAACCCCATGATGCCGGTCGCCTGGACCAAAACCTACACGGGCGAATCTGGAAAATCAGCCCGCGTCTTCACGACAACCATGGGTGCGGCAACCGACCTGCAGAATGAGGGGCTGCGGCGTCTGCTGGTGAATGCAACCTACTGGGCAGTGGGCCTGGAAGACAAGATCCCTGAGAAATCCAACGTCGAACTGGTGGGGGACTACCAGCCCTCAGCATTCAGCTTCGGCGGATTCAAAAAAGGTGTGACGCCTGCCGCTCACGCCCAGTAACTCCCGCTGAGCCCGGTCACGCGACCTGCCCATTTCCCGAGACCATGTCTTGCGGAAGCGTTTCCGGGCGGCCCCGATCCACTAGATCCCGTCATGACGCGAGTGATCGACTTTCCCAGTTCCGGCGATCACCGCTCCGTAGTAGCGAGCGTGCTGGAGGCATCCCGTGAGGGAGCCTTGGTCGGGCTGCCTTGCGAACTGGGTTATGTGCTGGCGGTTTCCGCGACCCACGAGACCGCAGTCCGCCAGCTGTTACAGATTGCGAATGAACTCACAGCTCGTCCGATTCTGAGTTTGGCTCATCCCGAACAACTGTGGGACTTCGTCAGTGACCTGTCCCCCATGGCCTCTCGGCTGGTGCGTCGTGTCTGGCCCGGTCCGGTCGTCGCCGAGTTTCCCTCCGCAGGCCCCTGGTCAGGGCCCCCGCTGGCTCCCTCACTCGCGGAGTTCTATCGGCATCAGTCGCTCCGCTGCGGTTCGTTTCATCATCCCCTGCAACAAATGCTGGCTCGAGCCCAGCAGGAACCATTTCTTGCGGTTCCCGTCCCCGCTCCCGGTCAGAAAGAATGGAATGCGGCAGACGGGTTGGAACTGGCCCAGGTCTGGGGCGACAAGGTCCACCTGATTGTCAACGCAGGGTTCACCACCAGGCCACAAACCATTACCAGCGTGGCGTTTCCAGAAAATCCCCCCCCGGCTGTCAACGAAATCGGATCCTATTCTCCGGAACAAATTCACCGTCTGATGGCCCAGTTAACACTGTTTGTTTGTACGGGAAACACCTGCCGCAGCCCTATGGCCGAAGGGATGTTTCGCAGACTGCTGTGTAAACGGCTAGAATGTACGGAGTCGGAGTTGGTCACCCGGGGCTACCTGGTGGCTTCCGCCGGAGTCGCTGCGACACCGGGAGCTCCGGCGAGCCGAGAAACACTGGCGATCCTGGATCAAAACGGGATCGACATGTCTGAACACACCAGCCAGCAGGTCACGGACCAGCTGATGGAATGGGCGGATCTGGTTCTCGCGATGACCGATCGTCATCGATCGGCCATTGTGCAGGCCTTTCCGGAGTTCGCGGAAAAGGTCGAGCGAATTTGCCCGGACGGCGACATCGCCGACCCCTACGGTGGCGATCATACGGTCTACGCCGAATGCAGTGAGCAGCTTCGCGAATGCCTTGAGCATTGGATCGAACTGGTGATTTCAGACGTTTGAGAAGAACGAGTGGGACATGGGATTGCGCATCGCCATTGGCAGTGATCATCGGGGCGTTCGGGTGAAGGGCCTGATCGTCGAGCAGTTGCGTGGCCTCGGCCATGACGTGGTCGACATGGGACCGGAGGAGACCGCCCCCGTCGATTACCCGGTGTACGCCTCCAAGGTGGCCGGGGCGGTGTCCCGCAGCGAGGCCGACCGGGGTATCCTGATCTGCGGGACCGGGCTGGGCATGAGCATCGCCGCGAATAAATTTCGAGGCGTTCGGGCCGTCACCTGCCACGATGATGTGACTGCCGAAGCCAGTCGTCGGCATAACAACGCTAACGTCATGTGCCTCTCCGCCGACATGCTGGGGGAACGACTGCTCAGCCGGATTGTCGATCTCTGGGTGCGGACGGACTTTGAAGCCGGACGACACCAGCGACGGCTCGATCAAATCGCCGAGATCGAAGCAGAACAAGGCACCAGCCCCGAAGGCGGTTCCTGCTGCGGTTAGGGTCTGATCGTACAAATTCCCCTTCAACCGGCCCGCGGGGCCCGGTGTTCCCTCACAGCGTTCAACCTCACAGGACACACGATGGCCATTGAAGCCGGATTGCGATTTGCAGAAACCCACGAATGGGTTCGCGTCGAAGGCAACGTTGCCACCATCGGAATCAGCGACTTCGCCGTGAAGGAACTGACCGATCTGACCTACGTCGAGTTACCAGCCATCGGCAAGGTGCTGAAGGCCAAGCAGGTCTTCGGTGTTGTGGAAAGCGTCAAAGCGGCGAGCGATCTGTACGCTCCGGTTTCCGGAACAGTCAAAAGCGCGAACGGGGCACTGGAGAGTGATCTCGCGGTGCTTTCCACCGATCCGTATGGCCAGGGTTGGTTAATCCAGATCGATCTGTCCGCTCCCGCGGAAGTCGATGCCCTGATGGACGCTGCGACCTACGCCAAGTTCTGCGAAGCGGAGAGCCACTGAGTCGTCATCGAAAATGCGGTATCGAGATGGCTCGATGTGAAGTCACGGGGGGCGAGCATCGCCCCCCGTTTTCGTTGACTGCCGATTGTTGAAGCCAGGGCTCTTCGAATACTGTCCGTTACTGCGCTACGCCGCGCGGATTTCGCGAGATAGACTGGCCCAAAGAATCCAGTCCGTGACTTCTTTTAGATCCGGAGGAGTCGCCGACCGCAGCATCCGCTGTCCTTCCCGGGTGGCGGCCACCGGTCCAACCCGTGAGAGCAACCCTTCGGCGGTGCAAGTGCGAATCTGGTCCGGTGTCAGCAGATCACAGGCGACCAGTAACATGGCATCATGTCCTCGTAGTCCGGGAATACGACACATGAGGGATGCCTGGGACTGCCATGTGCGGATCATCTCGGAATCCACACGCGGCTCGTCGAGTCGTGCAGCGATCCGATCCGCGTTTCGGCTCAACAGGTCATGAACCGTCAGAATTCCCTGCCCATTCAACTTCTCGGCCATCTTGGGGCCAATCGAGGGGGCGTCCACAATGGGGCTATCGGATTCCAGATAGTAACGCGGGGAATTCCCCTCCTCGGAAACTTCGGATTCAGAAGATGCGGAACTGCCATCCAGGGCCGGACGACGGCGGGTAGAATGATCATCACGCGTTGTACGTTCGCCGTCGATCATCGGGGACTCGTCACCGCGACGGACGTAGGCTCGTGAAGGGCGAGGCTCTCGCTCCCCACGATCCGGAACCCACGGGGCCCAGTCCCCCTGCTCCAGATCTTGAAGCCGACGCGGACGCCACCCGGCCCACTGGCTGGCCGCTCGGAGACTCATCGCCCGACGACCATTGCGAGTCCACGCCCGCACCCGCTCGATATCGGGCCAGTCCGTCCGATCCGCCATCCAGGGCTGCCAGGTTTCGGTCTCACGAAGTCGTGCTCGCTCGATGCGCCGCCAGAGTGCCTCGGGATTTTCCGTCCCCAGTTCGACCGGATTCTGGATCCCCACCGCTGACAGCAGTTGGGCCTCTGATCCCGTCAAATCGGGAACACAACACAACAAACGGGCTTCGGCCTGCCAGCCTCTCAGCTGGGAGAACGAGATCTGCAAAGCCTGCAACTCTCCGGCCGCTTGGTCACTGTTCAGCAGAATCAGGTCACCGAGATTGCCAACCCCCAGTGTGCCCAGCCGGCGTTCCATCTGAGTTCCCAGTGAAGGCAACAATCCAACCGAACTGTCGATTCGCAACCAGTACGGCCCCTCAGGCTGAAGCCGGACACGCACTGGAGCACTGTCAGGATCGCTGTTCTCAACGATATGCGGAAACGGAGGGATGAACGATTCAGACATCCGCTGAGGGGGCTGAATCTCAACGGATGTGGCCTCCGGAGGAATGACCTCCGCCACCACACCGGACGTACTTCGAGCGGGCGAGGCCGGACGTGAGGCCAGGGGACGTGCGGCCCGCCGCAGTCCGCCCGTCAGCATTCGTACTGAGAATCCATGTTCATCAAACAAATCCGAGAGATGTTCCTGACAAGTCAGAAACACAACCTGCTGCCCCTGATCGGCCACTTCTCGCAGGAGGTCCACGGCTGCGGTGAGACGCCCCTCATCGCTGTCGACCAGCACATCATCGAGGACTAGTGGCAAACGGACCCCGCGCCGTGCGTACTCTGTCACAAGGGCCAGCCGGAAACTCAGTGCCGCCTGATCGAGCGTACCTCGACTCAACGCACTGGGGGGCAATCGCTGACCATCCGCATTTTGAATCAACAGTTCGGAGGAGAGCGGTTCCAGTGAGAAATGGAGATATCGGC
>QWPB01000066.1 GCA_003671275.1 Planctomycetota bacterium
CACCCGGAGTCTTCGCCTCCCCGGTATGCATGATCGCATGGAGGAACGTCCCCGTGGTGATGATGACAGCTTTCGCACGATAGAAAGCACCTCCGCGAACGCGAACGTGAAGACAAGTTTCAAGGGGCAAATTTTCAAGTACCAAGCTTTCGCCTGCTGCCTTGTCACTTGCCCCTTGGCACTTGGCACTTCCCTTGACCTCAATCCCCTCCACAACCTCCTGCCTCAACGACAGCCCTTCAGTCTCCTCCACCACCCGCTTCATGCGGAACTGGTATGCCTTCTTGTCCGCCTGAGCCCGGGGGCTGTGCATGGCGGGGCCTTTGGCGCGGTTCAGCATCCGGAACTGGATGCCGGTCGCGTCGATGCATCGCCCCATCTCGCCGCCGAGGGCATCGATCTCGCGGACAATCTGCCCCTTGGCGACTCCGCCAATCGCCGGGTTACAGCTCATTGCCCCGACCATGTCGACGCTCATCGTCAGCAGCGCCGTCCGGCACCCCATCCGAGCCGACGCCAAAGCCGCCTCAATCCCCGCGTGGCCGCCTCCGATGACAACGATGTCATAGTCATAAGTCGAAGCGGGCATTATGCAGGGTTCTCGAAAACGCGGGGCCGAATGGAACGAATTCTATCGTCTGCCGCTCCCATCGCGACCAACGAACCAGATGGAACAAAACCTGTTTCCGCATCAGGGTTTAGTGGAGCCAACTGAATCCAACCCCACTGTATTCACGGCGATGACCCGGTACTGATGTGTTTGGCCCGGCACCACCGAATTGTCCGTAAATTGCATTTCCGCCAGCGGCTGGGTAGGAGTGTCGCTATAGGACAGGTTCTGGAATAGCGGGCGTCCGAACGGATTCCTGGGCATCTCGGGTACACGGGCCAACACTTTCCCATCACGCTCGATGACGAAGTGGCTTAGTCCGCTCTCCAGGTCGGCTTCCGCAGTCCACGTGAGGACATTATCTCGCTGAGTCAGGTTCGCGGGTGCTGGCGGCGGGGTTGGATCGGCCACCACGGAATCACGGCTGTATTGGAGCCACGCTGTGGCGATCGAGGCGTTCGGAAGCCAGACGGACTGACTGCGATCTCCACCGAACTGAGCTGCGGGGACCGGGGCCGATCCCGGAGCGACTTCGAGATCGAGCGGAGCGAGCCAGCTGTCGCCGGAGGGCATTGATTTCAGTGGGGCGCCGGGTGTCGCGGGTAAGCGGGCGGTCAGGCAGGCATCGAGCCAAGGGATTGCCAGGTACCGCTGATTGCCACAGTCATGGCTCGACAATGGATCAATGGCCACACCGATCAGGCTGCCACGGGCTCGCATGGTTTGAAAGAACTGTTGATTGCCCGGCCAGACCCCGGCAAACCGTCCCTCTTTGACCGTGACCCCTTCCTGAGTTCCAACGTTGCACATGAGGGGAACTTGACAGGCCGCCTCCGAAATCGAATACGGCTGAGGTTTTCCTTCCACTGCGATGACGGGTGGCACTCCCGATCGCAGCCAGGCGGCAACAACTCGTTCCGGAAAGAGCAGCGCCATGCCGCCCGCCCAATGCCCGCCGCCGCTATGCCCCCATAATGCCCATGGAACCGATGCCAATTCGGGATGTCCCGACTGGGTTCCCAGTTCGGCCAGTGACTTTTGAAAAGCCGCTGCCGACCCGTTCCGAGGGTCGCACCACATCTGACAGTTGGCCATTTCCGGCTGTTCGTATGAGGGCCCCAGCAAGGCACACTGGTGCTTGCGGGCGAGCGATTGCCAGTGCAGGTCAAAGGCCCCCGTCTGCCCCGACTTACAGGAACCTTCGCCACATCCATGCTGGTGGACAATCACTCCCCGCAGGGATTTGCCCCCCGGCGGAATCCAGACCGTGTAGCTGACGGGATAGATCAACGTCCCCGGTTCTGTTGAAGCCGGGTAACGGACTCGATAGTAGGGCGGTTTCGCCGCCAGCACGTTGACGTAAACGGGTTCCTGAGCAGACAGCGGGGCCACCCTCAGAGCACACACCAGTAACAGCAGACCCCAGCGCATGAACCACCCTCCCGGAAATCCCCTTGAGCTGGCAGCATGATCCCTACACTGTTGCGATGCAATCCCGTGCGTGATTCGACGGACAGGACTATTTTTCAAGAGCGGCTTTTGTCTCGACCCACTGCGACAGGATGACGATATCCTTGGCGCCTTTCGCGAACACCGAGATCTTGGAGAGCAGCCGCTGTTTGGTCGCGGCGTCCAGTTGGGGAGCCAGATCCTGGACGGCTCGCATGCCGTTCTTCAAAAGCATGGCATGTTCGAACTGCTCGACCCCCTGCTCTTGCGTGGAGACCGTGGTCGGATCGAGTTTCCACTCGCTAGCCCCGTCGAACAGGGATTCAAACACCTTCAGACCTTGCGGGGACTTCTGCCGGGCAAAGCCCACTGCCGCATTCACCTGAGTCATCAGGTCAGGATCTTCCAGGAGATCGTTCAACCGGCCTCGAGCTTCCGGCGTGGTCAACGCCCCGAGGATGAAGGTTGCCTGATGTCGATGCAGTTTCTCCGAATCTTTCGAGAGGGCAATCACTCGTTCGACCAGCGTGGCATCGGTCAGTGGCGTTCCCCGTTCATAGGCCCGTCCGCATACCTGGGCCAACGAGTTCAGCGCCTGCTTGCGCAGTTCCGGATCACGGTTCATCTCAGTGGCGTCCAGGATCGGACCCAGGATCGTATCCGGGACATCCAGCAGTCCCACGGCCTTCAGCATAAACTCGGTCTGCTGAGCCTCTTCCTCGGTGGGGTTGGCCTTTTTCAGCAGTTCGACGAGCAGAGTCGTCAGTGCCGTGGCGACCTCGGGATTGGAAGCCAGCTGCTGTCCCTGCGCCTTTCGCAGGGCATCGTCCTGCAGAACCTGAGCCAGCGTCAACGCGGACCGCCAGCGAACGTGGGTGTTCTCACTTCGAACATCGGTCACGAGCTGCCGCCAGTCGGTCTCTCCCGCAGCCATCCGGCTGAACAGCAGATAGACGCCCACCACCACCATGACAATGACGGCCGGAACCACAAACAGCTGGACGATGAATCCCGCCGACGGAGGCTGCACCATCGGCAACGGAGGCTCCCCATCGCCGAGTGGCGTGGCAGTCTGGTCCTCGGACTGAACGGTCCAGCGATCCTTGTACAGGTTGTCGGGTGTGGGGTCATCAGAGGACATGAGCAGTCAACACCAATGGATGGAATTGGGAATCCAGGAACACAGAAACGGGATCACTTCCGGCGACGACCCCAGTTCAACGAGAACACAGTTCCGCTAGATCTCGGTCGCGGTGCAGGCGAACTCCAGACGACAACTGAGCTTGCCTTCGCAGGTCACTTTTCCTTTGAGGTAGAATGTGTTCTGCAACCGTTCGGTAATCTCGACTTCCATTTCGATGCTTTGCGTGGGGCGGACCATGGAGCGAAACTGCACGTTGTTCAACCGTGTGACCACAGGTGCCAGGTTGCTGCCTGCGGGGAGCGTCCGGGAGATCAGGACTGCCGCAGCCTGAAACGCCGCCTCGCACTGGATGACACCGGGCAGGATCGGGAAATGTGGATAGTGTCCGCGGAATAGATCCAGGTCGGCTGGCAGATGCTTGCGAGCCACGATTCGCGTGTCCGAGATTTCGGTGACTTCATCGAGCCACAGAAACGGATCGCGGTGCGGGATGGCCTGCTTGATTTCATCGAGTGTCATAGGGGGCTGTCAGCTGGGGGACATCCGTGGTCGGTGCAGACTCGCTGCACAGTTCCCAGGTCTTCACTGATGACTGAAAACCGACGACGATCATTTCCTGGATCGGACTCAGGATTTGTCTTCCGCTCGCACGGGCTGGAATGTCTGTGCCACGGATTCCGTTGGGCAGGCATTCCTGTCTGCCGTTCCTGAAGACCGTCACTGAACAATCTCTAGAACTTCCACCCATCGGGCAACACGGTACCGCGAGGCACGACGATAATCCCGTCCCGAACCACCAAGGGACCACGTTCCCCGTTCTCGGGAAAATCGAGAGGCAATTTGATGACGCAGTTCTTCCCGATGGCACAGTTTTTGTCGACGATCGCTCGCTCAATGATCGTTCCCTCGCCAATCCCCAACTCGGGTTGTCCGGCCTGGTAGTTGGCCCGAACATCATGAGCGAAGTAATCGGACCCCATGAGGATCGAATCCTTGATCTGGGCATTGGCTCCAATGTTCGACCGCAGGCCAATCGAGCTGTTTTTGATGACCGCTGCCGCATCAATGGTGCATCCATCCGCAATCATACTGCGGAGGATGGTGGCCCCCTCGATCCGGGTAGGGGGCAGGAACCGGGGCCGCGTATAGATCGGGGAATCGGGCAGATTCAGTGCGAACGGAGGGTTCGGACTGCTGAGCGCCAGATTCGCATCGTAGAACGCCTTGATGGTTCCGATGTCTTCCCAATACCCATCGAACAGGTGCAGTTGAACCTTACGGGCTCGGATGGCCATCGGAAAGACTTCCTTGCCGAAGTCTTCATAGCTGGTCTTTTCGAGCAGATCGACCAGTGTACTGCGGTTGAACAGGTAGATCCCCATGCTGGCAATGTAGGAACGGCCCTGACTTTCGATGCCCCGCTCGTCAATCCAGTGAGGGTCCGTGTAGACCATCTTGAGTTCTTTTTCAGACTTGGGCTTTTCGAGGAATCCCTCGACGCGACCGGTATCGTTCACCCGCATGATGCCGAAGCCCGCTGTTTGCTCCTCAGGCACAGGCAGGCCCGCGATCGTGACATCCGCCCCGTTTTTCCTATGGGTTTCCAACATCTGCCGGAAGTCCATGTGGTACAGCTGGTCGCCCGACAGAATCAGCACATAGTCCACGCCCGGCTGCTGGAGGTATCGCAGTTGTTTGCGGACGGCATCCGCAGTCCCCTGGTACCAGTCCGTACCTTCATTGGTCTGCTGCGCCGCCAGGATTTCCACGAAGCCCCCGTTAAACGGGTCAAAGCTGTAAGTCTGACGAATGTGTCGATGAAGGCTGACCGAGTTGAACTGCGTCAGCAGGTAGATTTTGCGAATGCCACTGTTAATACAGTTGGAGATCGGGATGTCGATCAGCCGGTACTTGCCCGCCAGCGGGACGGCAGGCTTGGACCTTTCCGCAGTCAGCGGCAGCAGGCGGGTGCCTTTCCCTCCTCCCAGAACGATACAGACCATGTTGTTCATCGTGGACTCCTGGGGCGACTCGGGGGTAAGAAGGTTCCGGCAGCAACAGGAATCTTCTGATTCGCAATTTAACCCACCGTGCGGATAAACGGAAATACGTCATCCGGTTTCGAGAGCCAGAGTGTGCGTTCAGCGTGCAGGACGGGTATCCGAGGTGTACCGATGTGTGGCACTCCACGATAAGATAACCACGGGTCGACGTTCGTTGATCCGTCTCATTCTTCTCATCCATGCTGTTCTTGACGGAGTTTCATCATGTCGCATCTACGTATTCTGGCGGGAGCCAGGGTCGGATCGCTGTGCCTTTACCTTCTGGCCTTGTCATCGGGATGCGATGCCATCAAATCCGTCTCCGATACACCCACGGAAGTGGCGACCGCCACACCGGAACCCGCCGCTCCGATGCCCACACCCGCAGTTCCGCCGATGCCGGAACCGATGGTCCCCAAAACGGCCCAACAGGTGATTGCCGAGTTTCAGTCCCTGAAGCCGATTGAGCGGCAGGACCATCACTTGAAGGCACTGACTGAACTTTCCGAAGGGCTGGAGGCAATCCAGTCTCTCGATCTTTCTCGCAGTGGCATCAGTAACGAAGGACTCAGCTATCTGCCCAAGTTGTCCGCACTCAAGGAGTTGGACCTTACCGAGACCCGCGTCAGTAACGGCGGGATGGTTTCCGTCGCTCAAGTGACGACTCTCCGCACGCTCGTCCTGCGAAAGATCGAACAAGTGGACAACACGGGAATTCAGGCCCTGACATCGCTGACAAACCTGGAAGACCTGACGATTGCGATGCTCCCGATCTCGGACGGCGTGATGGACTCGATCAAAGAGATGAAGGGGCTACGACGGCTGGATGTCTCGGGAAACAGCTCCCTGCTGGGACAGCAGTTCTCGGATCTGGTGGGCAAGGGACACTTTACATCCCTGCGAGAGCTGGTGGTGTCCCAGACCCAGTTCGGGTTCTATGGGCTGAAGCAGATGAACAAGATGAAGGAGTTGGAAATCTTCCGGGCGGCGCAGTGCGAGATCGTGGACGGGGCGGTCACCGGCCTGGGGGGATGCGAAGCCCTGCGCGTGCTGGATGTGGCCCACAACAAGTTGACGGACGACGGAATCAAGGGGATCAATCGAATGAAAAAACTGGAGGAACTGAACCTCAGTGGGAACCAGGTCACCAACAACGCACTGCTCCAGTTCAAGACGATGAAGCAGCTGAAGAAACTGAGCCTCGATTCGACTGCGGTGACGGAATCGGCGGTCACGGAACTCAAGACGAAGTTTTTGAAGGAAACTGAGATTCAGGTCGCGGGGAAAACATTGTAGAAGCCGCAGGTGCAGACAAACTGGCCGTCTGGTATTCCGGCCCTGCGGGGCTCGGTGATCCCAGACGAGGGGGAGTTGCCGTACCGTGATGGAAAGATCATTGAGGAGGAAATGCGATGGCTCAGGTTCGCGTCTTAGTCGGCACTCGCAAGGGGGCCTTCATTCTGACCTCGGACGAGCGGCGGGAAAATTGGAACGTAACCGGGCCATTTTTCGGCGGCTGGGAGGTGTACCACTTGAAAGGGTCTCCACTGAATCCGGACCGGATCTATGCCTCTCAATCGTCCGGCTGGTTCGGACAGGTGATGCAACGATCAGACGATGGCGGCAAGACCTGGAACGCCGTGGGGAACGAGTTTCAGTACGTCGGAACCCCCGGTACCCATCAGTGGTACGACGGAACTCCCCATCCCTGGGAGTTCAAACGAATCTGGCACCTGGAACCTTCTTTGACCGACCCGGACACGGTCTACGCCGGGGCTGAGGATGCCGCGATTTTTCGTTCAACCGATGCGGGCGCGACTTGGCAGGAGCTGTCCGGATTGCGGACACACCGCACCGGTCCGCAGTGGGCTCCGGGCGCGGGCGGCATGGCGGTACACACTATCTTGATTGATCCCACCAATCCCTTGCGGATGTATATCGCCATCTCTTCCGCCGGAGCGTTTCGAACAGATGACGGTGGAGAGACCTGGAAGCCGATCAATGGCGGACTCAAGTCCAAGTACATTCCGGACCCCAACGCCGAAGTGGGCTACTGCGTGCATAACCTCGCCATGCATCCCACACGCCCCGACACAGTCTTCATGCAGTTGCATTGGAATGTGATGCGTACCGATGATGCGGGAGAGAACTGGAATCTGATCAGCGGAAATCTTCCAACAGACTTTGGGTTCCCGATCGAAGTCCACGCCCACGAACCAGACACTGTCTACGTGGTGCCGATCACCAGTGACTCCGAACACTACGTTCATGAGGGAAAGCTGCGAGTTTTCCGTAGCCGCTCCGGCGGTATGGAATGGGAGCCCCTGACGAACGGACTGCCACAGAAAGACTGTTACGTCAATGTGCTGCGGGATGCGATGGCCACAGACAGCCTGGATTCGTGCGGCATCTACTTCGGCACCAGCGGCGGACAGGTGTACTGCTCACCCGATGGAGGCGACCATTGGCAGGCAATCGTCCGCGACCTGCCCCCGGTCGTGGCGGTCGAGGTCCAGACGCTGTGATGACTCAGACACTGCGATGACATTGAGCCGGGACGGACCGGAATCAGGACACCAGTCCCCCAAAACCAAGAAGCCATGCGACCCAATTCGCATGGCTTCTGGTGTTTTCGGGGATCACTGGGCCAGACGGTTTATCAACGGACTGCTAGGGAGTTGAATCGCTTGCCGTAATCACGGATTCGACCTGTCCGTTGGCTTCGAATGTCACTGGCACGGATCGTCCGGCAATCTGAATCGAAAACTTCTCAGTCAAAGGGCCCATCTGGCTGGGTGGGGTCACGGCGACTTTCAGAATGTGCATCGGCTTCTCACCGCTGGGGATGGCACAATGAAAGCAGTCCGGATGGTCCGCAGCCGAGACACTCTGAATCTGGAACGGTTTCTTACCTTTGACGATCACCGTCACTTCGCGAGTCTGCCCCGGGTGCAACGTACCCAATGGCAGCTTCTCCGGGGTGATCAGGAAGTCCGAATCGACTTTCCCCTCGACTCGCAGGGCGACGTTGGCATTCGAGCTGTCGTTCGTCACCAGGACGAGGCTGTCCTGCAGGCTGCCGACGGGGGCATTGCCCGCGACCTTGATGGCCACCTCGTACTCGACGCGTCCATTGCTGCGTGAGAGTTCCCGAAACTCCGTCGACAAGGCCGCGTGGTGCGAGCGAACTTCGCGAATCTTCCAGTTGTCGTTCCCCGTGCGGGTAACCTTCACGGTTTTTACGGCTTCTTCGCCCGTGGAGACCGAGCCAAAGCTGGCAATTCCCGGCTGCATCCAGACATCGGTCCGGATGAATGCTTCACAGGGGATGTTGACCGCCACGTTTTTCCCGTCGTAGCGAAACCGCACAGTCAGGGTAACATTCCGCTGCCCCTGGAACCGCGAGGTGTCGAGAACCAGCTGAATGGCCCCGGCCTGGCCCTGCTTGACGACCTTGGATTCCGTGGTGGCTTTGATACACCGACAGGAGGTGGACACGCTGACCACTTCCATATCGGGCTTGTACGGATTTGTGAACTTCAGCTCGCCTTGGCAATCACTGTGCTGGGCTACGGAGCCAAAGTTGAACTTTTGCGTCGAGAACATCTTGGCAGCCCAATTGTCATCGGCCTCCGCCCACGAGGCCAATAACGAGCCAACCAGCATTACGGCAACCGAACAAACAGAACGAAGGGGGAGCATGGGAGGACCTCTCGGAGACCGGGAAACCGGAGCACCTCACTACAATGTGCATGGACCTTCCGTGGCACCCGCGTCCTCGCGGGTCATAATCCGAGCGAACCGGCCCGATGGACCGGAGTCAACCCGCGTCGCGGTCGCTGGCCACGACACGGCAGGGTTCCAAGGTTATTCGACTGCAGGGCCCGCAGGCTCGGCAGGTACTTTTTCCAATGCGGGAGGCGGTTCAGCCGCCGGTGCATCCACAGCGGGAGCCTCCGTTGCAGGCTCATCAGGCTTTGATTCCGTGGCCGGCACCTCGCCCGCAGGCTTTTCCGTATCCGCGGGAGGGGCATCCGTGGGCGCGGGAGTTCCCTCGACGGCCGGGGATGTTTCGGGTTTTTCAACCGGGGCCGGTGTACCCGCTGGAGCTTCAATCGTTCCCACCGCCCGGAACGTCAGCGGAGCGGAGCGTCCTGCGATCGTCAGGGTAAACCCCTCTTCAAACGGCCCCGGTTGATCGGGGGGCGTGACGGTCATGTTGACCACATGAATCGGACGTTCCGCAGGCGGTAGATTGACCTTGAAGCACTCTCGGTTGGAGTCGCTCTCCACTTTCTCGATGAGGAACGGCTTTCGCCCTTTCACCGCAAAGGAAACCTTAGTTTCCACCCCCACCTGCATGGATCCCAGCTTGACCACCTCGGGCGTGATCTGGAATTCCGTGGCCACTTGCCCCCGCACAATCAGGGGGATATGGGTATTGTTGGCATCGTCAGTCACCAGGACCAGTTGTTCCTGCAGGCTCTCTTCCGTGACACCGGCGTTGAGCTTCACCACCAGTTCGTAATCAACGAGCCCTCCGGTCCGCCGCAACAGATTCAGCTCGGTCGAAATCAGCGGGTTGGGCACCCGAACTTCGCGGATCGTCCAGCTCTCACGCCCGGCGTAGTTGATCTGAATCTTCTGGGTGGCTGTCTCCTTGGGAGTCACCATTCCGAATTCGACGGATGATGGCTGAATCACCACGTCCCGACGAATGTAGGCCTTCACGGGAATCCGGACCTCGGTGAAGTTCGAATTATCAAACGTCATCGTCACCGTGATGGTCGCGTCGCGTTTACCGTAGAACGCCAGGGTGTCCAGATCCAGTTCCAGCGTCGTTGTTTCGCGAGATGCAATTGATCGCTTGACGACTTCCGGACGCACACACAAACAGCTGGACTGCACGTCAGTGATGGTGACGGTTTCGACATTCGAGTTGGTGATTTCAATGGAGTGCCGGACTTCCGCTCCGCGGGCCACCCCTCCAAAGTCGTGCTTCAAACTGGAAAACATCTTGTCGGCCCAGGTCAACGTCGGTCGAGGGGCTTCTTGAGTTGCCGGTTGAGGAGCCACGATCGCGGGCCGATTGGGGTCAATGAAGGCCGAGATCGGGATCAAGACGACCCGCTCGCTGCCCCCCTGAAAATTCATCCGCACTTTGACAGTAACGCTTCGCTGGTAACTGAACCGATCGGTGTCGAGCTTCAATCGCAGTTGCGTGGTTTCCTTCGACTGCAGCGTCCGATTCTCAATCGAAGGCGAAATACAGGCACAACTGGAAGTCACCTCACTGATGTTCACCGTCTCTTTGTAGAGATTGGTGATATCGATCGAATACTCCACATCCTGGCTGCGCCCCACAGTACCGAAATTGTGCTGCCGAGCGGAGAACATTTTCTCGGCCCAACTGAGCCGGGGCTCTTGAGCAACGCCCCAGGCCACGCACGATAGCAATCCCCAAACCAGCATCAGGAGCATAAACGCCCGATGACGCACAGCTGAGAACAGGCTACGAGGAAAGGCGGGGCAATGCACGGGACGATCCTTCGGCAAGCGACGTTCTGCCTCATCCGTGAGGCATAGCATCTCAGAGGAGATTGTAAAGGCAAGGAAAATTCCGCGCCTAGACTGTTTCCCCGCAAGATTTTAGCCGCTGCGATGTCATGCGTGAATGGAACTCCTCCAAGAATGCCCGCGCCTCCCCGAAAGGTCAATCAGTTGTTCACTTTGAATCAGGTTTTCTCCCAGGATGAACGGCCAACACATTCAACGTAGCGTTGAGGCGAATTGGACCCTGGACAACAGCTGATCCGAGAGGGGCAACCCGCCGTTGTAGGGGCACTTTTCCGGTCTTGCCGCATTCACGGAACGGAGGACCTGCGAAAGCCCGCTTTCAGACCAGCCCGGCTCTCCCTAGAATCTGGTCGTGAATGGCGTGGGGGGCTAAAAATCGCTCCAAACGCCCCCCGGTGGATCGGCAAAGGAACAGACTGTGCGCTGGACGAAATCATTCATCCCGACCATGAAGGAAGACCCCTCGGACGCCGAGGTGCCCAGCCACCGGCTGATGCTGCGGGCCGGGCTGATTCGTCAGGTCATGGCCGGGGCGTACACCTACCTGCCACTGGGGTTGCGGGCTCTGCATAAGGCCACCGGCATCGTCCGCGAGGAAATGGACAAGGCGGGAGCGGTCGAAATCCAGATGACCGCCCTGACCCCGATCGACCTGTACGAGCGGACGGGCCGCATCAAGGCGTTCGGTAACGTCCTGATGAACATCCACGTCTCGCGCGGTGACCGAAAGGTCCACATGGCCCTTGGCCCGACGCACGAGGAAGTGGTCACGGACCTCGTCTCCAAGCATTTCAGCAGCTATCGTCAGCTGCCGATTACGCTGTACCAGATTCAGATGAAGTTTCGGAACGAGGAACGCCCGCGGTTCGGCATCCTGCGGACCAGCGAGTTCCTGATGAAGGACGCCTACTCCTTCAGCACGTCGCTGGAGCAGCTCAACGAAGCCTACCAGGCGATGTACGACGCCTATTGCCGGATCTTCACGCGCTGCGGGCTGGAGTACATCCCCGTCGAAGCGGAAAGCGGACCGATCGGCGGAGACGGCTCGCACGAGTTCATGATCCCGGCGGGGAACGGTGAAGACACGATCCTCAAGTGCGGCGGCTGTAAGTACGGAGCCAACGTCGAGCGGGCCGAAACCGGTCGCGCTCGCTCCAGCGTCGTAACCGCTGAAGCTGATATGAAGCCGATCACCGAGATCGCCACTCCTGCAGCCGGCAGCATTGAAGCAGTTTGCAAGACGCTCAAGTGCAAGCCGCACAAGATGATCAAGACCTTGATCTTCAAGGCGGACGGCAAGCCGATCGCCGTCCTGCTGCGTGGCGACCACGACGCCAACGAAAACAAGATCCGCCGTGCCCTGGGAGCCACCTCGATCGAAATGGCCGATGAGGCCACGATCCTGGCCGTGACCGGGGCTCCTGTCGGGTTCGCGGGACCGGTCGGCATTCAGTGCGACATCATTGCCGACCACGATGTGCCCCATATTGCGAACGCCGTCACGGGGGCCAACAAAGTCGATGCTCACTTCGTCAATGTCTGCCATGGTCGCGACTGGACTCTGGCCAAGGCCGAGGACGGAACCTGGAAGACCTTCGACCTTCGCAACGCAGCTGCGGATGACCCGTGCCCCCGGTGCAGTGCCAAACTCGGGCTGGTTCACGGGATCGAAGTCGGCCACGTCTTCAAGCTGGGGACCAAGTACAGCGTGTCGCTCGGGGCGAACTACCTGGACGAGAAGGAGTCGCAGCACCCGATCATCATGGGCTGCTACGGCATCGGCGTGAACCGCATTCTGGCCGGTCTGGCCGAAACCCGGCACGATGAGAATGGCCTGATCTGGCCGATGGCGATTGCTCCGTACGAAGTGGTGATCTGCCCACTGAACATCAATGAGCCCGAGGTGATGAAGGAGGCTGAGCGGTACTACGCCGAGCTCAAGGCGGCGGGTGTCGATGTGCTACTGGATGACCGTGACGTGCGAGCCGGCGTGAAGTTCAAGGACGCCGACCTGATCGGGTTCCCGATCCGCGTCGTGCTGGGCGGCAAGGGAGTCGCGGCAGGCGAAGTCGAACTGAAGCAGCGAACGAAGGCCGACCCCGAGAAGTTCCCGCTGGCCGACGGAGTGCGGATCGTGGCCGATCTGGTGAAGGCCGCGAAGGCGTAGAAACACGACTCACACAGGGAGTACTGATGTACGTCCACAGCGTTACGCTTGAAAACGTAAAGGGGTTCGAGAACCTCAAGTTCGATCTTGCTCGCCCCGATGGGTCATACGCGGGGTGGACGGTATTCACGGGTGACAATGGGGCCGGCAAGAGTACATTGCTGAAAGCAATTGCAATCGGTCTAGTTGGACGTGATGTGACAAGATCGCTTCAGGCTGACCTTCGAGGGTGGATTCGAGGAGAAGCAAACCCACCGACAGCTTCGATTGAGTTAGAAATCATTAGAAGCAGTGATGATCGCCTGACGATGAAAGGAAAGTCACCCGGAAATCGAATTCACGCCAAGATTGTCATTGAAGGAGGCAAAAAAGATGTTGTCATCCGTCCCGACACGCCTGCGGGCAAACAGAAGGGATACATTGCCCCCGAACGGACGATCTGGTCCAACTCTGCCGAAGGCTGGTTCTCGTGTGGTTATGGACCATTTCGAAGACTGTTTGGTCGATCGGACAGTGCTGCAGATCTCATGTCATCGCCCAGCACGTCACGGTATGCGACCCTCTTCTTGGAAGCTGCGTCACTGTTGCATTCAGACAAGTGGATCCGGGAACTTCAATACAAGGCCCTCGAGGACAGGAGTCGCTCGACACCTGATGCCGTTCAAGAACAGCGAATCTTGGATAACTTATTGGAGTTCCTGAGCGATGCTTTTCTACCCGGATTGACATTTGATCGGGTCGATTCTGATGGAGTCTGGCTCAAGGATGCCGATGGAATTCTGTTCGCCTGGGGGGACATGAGTGATGGATATCGACCAGCACTGGCACTGCTGATCGACATCTTTCGCAATCTTGTCGAGACGTTTGGCCCGGAAGGACTCACCGCACCGGATGAACAAGGGAGGCTCCGAGTTGTTCGCAGTGGCGTGGTCTTGATTGACGAGATCGATGCGCACTTACATCCTGGCCTGACCCCATTTTCTGTACCAAGGGCTATGAGAGTTGGGGTGGTAGGGGTTGGGCGGAGCCCAAGGGGCCGTTGTATGGCTGGAGCGGAGAAG
>QWPB01000178.1 GCA_003671275.1 Planctomycetota bacterium
GCCCAGACCACCCCCCGGTCCTTGACCTTGAGGCTGTCCACCGGGATTACCGCCCCCCGGAGGGCCACCCGCTCCCGGTCGTCCGCCCCCGCCGGGCTTTTGCGCCATGGCAATACTGAAGGTGAACAGCCCGATACCTGCTGCCAGAACCGCCAACCAGTATGTTTTCTTCATGACAATACCCCCAGGGGATGACGAGACACAGCTGGTGAAAACCAGCCTGAGATGGCCTGCCCTCTATTAAACACCGCTCACCGCAGGGTGTGGCAAAAAATTTCTAATGAATATTCAGCCCCCTCGCGTCGCGGACCCGCTACTCCATTCTGCGGATCACCCTGGAGTTCCGGGAAAGCGGCCGGCAGGCAAGTGGGTACGGCAAACAATCCAGTCTGTTGCACGCCTCACAGGGCATCGTTTTCCGGGAGATCGTCGGGCAGGCAAGATTGCCGACCCGACAATCGACATTCCTGACGCCCCCTTATCCCACGGCGTTCTTCAACAGGCTGCAAATCATGCCACCGCGTTGATCCGGGGTGGCGAGCGGTCGCGGATTCGCGTACGTTGCGGGAGCGCGGACGATCCGTCCCTGACCTCGACCTTGTGCCTGCTTCATGCCCGACTATCAGTACACCGCTCGTGATACCTCGGGGGCTGCCGTCTCGGGAGTGATCGCCGCTACGTCGCCGCAGGATGCTTTGGCTCAACTGAGTTCCAGGCAACTGTTTCCCAGCAAGATCGATCTGGCGGATACGGCAAAGACGCAGCAGAAACAGGTAGCCCGCCGCGTACCCGCTCGCCATTTAGCCAACTTTTATTCGCAGCTGGCCGATCTGCTGAAGTCGGGAGTCCCGCTGCTGCGGTCACTGGAACTGCTGACAGGGCAGACGCGGCATCCTGCGTTAAAGGCCGTGCTGGAGGAAGTGAAGGGAGAGGTCGCCAACGGATCACGCCTCTATGATGCGATGCGGGCTCATCCCCGCGCGTTCAGCGAATTGGTGTGCAGCATGATTCGGGCCGGCGAGGAAGGAGGCTTTCTCGAAGACGTGCTGAAGCGGATTGCCACGATCACCGAGCACCAGGAGGCCATGAAGGGCAGCGTCATCGGTGCCCTGGTCTACCCGCTGTTTCTGGTCGTGGTGGGCGGAATCGTAGTCACCGTGCTGGTCATGTTCTTTGTGCCGAAGTTCATGCCGACGTTTGAACGGATGCAGCAGACGGGGGATCTGCCATGGGCCACGACCGCCCTGATGGCGATTACCCATGGAGCCAAGGCGTACTGGATGTATGCCTTGGCGCTGGTGGTGGTCGCAGTGGTCGGCCTTCGCGAATGGATGAAGAGTGACGCCGGGCTTGCGCAATGGAGCCGGATGCAGCTGAAAATGCCAGGGCTGGGGCGAGTCCTCCGCAGTCTGTCGATTGCCCGCTTCTGCCGGGTTCTGGGAACCCTGATGCAAAACGGTGTCCCACTCTTGCAGTCACTGAAGATTGCTCGGGATGCGGCAGCCAACCGCGTGATCGGCGAGGCGATTGATAAGGCCACTGACAATATTTCGGCGGGTAAATCGCTGGCCCGCCCCTTGTCGGTGAGCGGCGAGTTTCCCGTTGAGGTTGTCGAGATGATCTCGGTTGCCGAAGAAGCCAATAATCTGGAGAACGTGCTGATCGGGATTTCGGACAATCTGGAACGCCGCAGTGACCGTGAGCTGCAAATTGCCATTCGACTTCTGGAACCGATTTTGCTGCTGATCATGGCGATGATCGTGCTGTTTGTGTTCATCGCGCTGCTCGTTCCGATTCTGCAAAGTTCGGGCGCGGTGTAGTCGTCGAGAATTCATGCTATCATGACGCACGCGTTCCAACGTCCGCCAGAACGAGACTCTGGTGGTTCTACACGGTGATCCCATGTCTAGTTCTCTTCCCACCGCCCATGACGGAGCGGGGAAGTTGCCGACGTTCGTACCACCATCGGCCAGCGCCACAACTGCGGGGACACCTCCCGCCCCGCCACGGATGATCGTAAAATCGATCGGCCCGAAGCTGCGAAAGTTGCTGTATGTCGTGCTGGCGCTGTTGGCGCTGTTGATCGCGAACTCGGCCTACCTGATGACGATCACCGCGATGGAGTGGTCGACGGGGCGGACGTATCAGAACTTCTTTTATCTCTGCATGTTCCTGGGCCACCTGGTACTGGGACTGCTGCTGATCGTGCCGTTTCTCGTGTTCTGTGGGATTCACATCAAGAACACACTCGGGCGGCGCAATCGGCGGGCGGTGAACGTGGGGTACGCGCTGTTCGTGGCCAGCGTGATCGTGCTGCTCTCCGGTCTGGCGCTGTTCCGCGTGAGTGGTTTCGAATTGCGGCAGCCCCAGGCCCGCTCGATCGCATACTGGGCCCACATCATCAGCCCGTTGTTCGGAATCTGGCTGTATGTGATTCATCGGCTGGCCGGGCCGAAGATTCAGTGGAAGTACGGGGTGGGCTACCTGGCTGCGGTCGCGGCTGCGGTAGGTGTGATGGCGGTCAGCCACTCGACCGATCCGCGTCGCTGGAATGTCGCCGGACCGAAAGAGGGCGAAGCCTACTTCCACCCGTCCGAGGCCCGCACTGCCACCGGGAACTTCATCCCGGCGGACACCCTCATGATGGATGACTACTGCAAGAAATGTCATGCCGATGTGCATGCCCAGTGGAGCGTCAGTTCGCACCGCAACAGTTCCTTTAACAACCCGATGTATCTGGCCAGTATTCGCGAAACCCGCGAGATGGCGTTGAAGCGCGATGGAAATGTGCAGGCCTCGCGCTGGTGTGCCGGGTGTCATGATCCCGTACCGTTCTTCAGCGGGGCGTTCGACGATCCGAACTACGATCTGCAGAAGCACCCGACGGCGCATGCCGGGCTGACCTGCACTTCCTGCCATGCGATCACGCACGTCAACAGCACGGTTGGCAACGGGGACTACACAATTGAAGAACCGATTCACTACCCCTTCGCACAAAGTGATAATGCCCTGCTCCAGTGGGTCAACAACCAGTTGGTCAAAGCCAAACCAACATTCCACAACAACACCTTTCTCAAGCCGCACCATAAGACCGAAGAGTTCTGTTCGACCTGCCACAAGGTCGGCCTGCCGTACGATGTGAATCACTACCGCGAGTTCGTTCGCGGTCAGAATCACTACGACAGCTATCGCCTATCAGGCGTTTCGGGGCATGGGGTCAAGAGTTTTTACTACCCCGATGTGGCCAAGACGAATTGTGCGGAATGCCATATGCCGCTGGTGGAGTCGAAAGACTTCGGGGCACGGGATTTCGGCCTGAACGGAAAGCTGTCGGTGCATGACCATCTGTTCCCCGGGGCCAATACCGGGCTGGCCTGGGTCAAGGGCCATGACGATGCGGTCAAGCGTCACGAACAGTTCCTGGTCGGATGCTCGCGCGTCGACATTTTCGGCATCAAGGAGCAAGGCCAGATCGATGGCCAGTTGCACGCTCCCTTGCGGCCGACCTTGCCGACCTTGAAGCCGGGGCAGAGCTATCTGCTGGAAGCCGTGATCCGCACGCTGAAGATGGGCCACCATCTGTCACAGGGAACCGTCGACTCGAACGAAATCTGGGTCGATGTCACCGTCACCAGCAATGGTCGAGTGATCGGTCGCAGCGGCGGTCTCGACGAGAACCAGACCGTTGACCCGTGGTCGCACTTCATCAATGTCTTCATGCTGGATGAGAACGGCAATCGGATCAATCGCCGCAATGCCCAGGACATTCGCGTCCCCCTCTACAACCATCAGATTCCTCCCGGTGCGGGGCAGGCGGCGCACTATGCCTTCTCGCTTCCCGAAAAGCTCGAGGACCATGTGACCATCGAGGTCAAACTCCAGTATCGAAAGTTCGACCAGGAGTACATGGCCTTCGTCACGCAAAACGCCAAGCCCGGCGATCTGCCGATTCGCGGCCATCAACCGGGGCAACCGTATAAGAATCCCCTGCCGATTATCACCATCGCCCGTGATCGGTTGACCTTGCCCGTCGAGGGGATCGACAAGCCCCTGACCGAACAAAAGTCGGAAATCCCCGTCTGGCAACGCTGGAACGATTACGGAATCGGACTGTTCCTGGAGGGCCGCGCTGAACTCAAACAGGCCGAGCAGGCCTTTCAGGAAGTCGAGAAACTGAAGCGGTTTGACGGTCCGCTGAACCTGGCACGGGTCTACCTGTCGGAAGGTCGCCTCGACGATGCCACGGCGGCTCTCAACCGCTGCCGCAATGCGCAAGACCCGCCCGCTCCCGAGTGGACCGCCGCGTGGTTCGGGGGACTGATCAGTCGGCAACAAGGGAATCTGAAAGATGCCGAGGCCGCCTTCAGGAGCATCCTCGATCACAACGATTCGCCCGAGCGTGTGAAACGCAAATTCAACTTCCGCCGTGACGAGGATGTGTGGATCGAGCTAGGAGGAGTGCTGTTTGACCAGGCTCGGCAACTGCGCGGCGACGACCAGCAATCCGTACGGGAGGCGCTCTTAAAGGAATCGGTCACGACCTTTGACGAGGTGCTGAAGCTCGACTCCGAAAGCTTCCGGGCGCACTACAACTTGAACCTGCTCTACACAGCGCTAGGTGACCTGCCGCGGGCCGAAGAACACCACAAGTTGCATGAACGGTACAAGGACGACGACACCATCCGCGGCCAAGCCATCCCCATCGCCCGGGCTCAATACCCCGCTGCCAACCACGCCGCTGAACCGCTGGTAATTTATCCGCTCCAGCGGTCGGGGGCTCCTGAACTGCCCACTGAGGCAGCGGGGGCTGGACCGCCCCCCACCCGGACGACGGGCAGCGGTGGCGAGGAGTAGCTCGGGCGGTGGTGGCTGTTCACCCGCAGTCTGGGAAGCGGAGGGCCGCTGTCAGTGGGGTTCGCGGGCTGACCGGCTCAGATCCGCATAGCGCGACCGCGTAAGTTCCTCCGCACGGGCCGTTTCCTCCGGGGAGAGCGTACCTGGTTCCTGGGGCACACCGGGCAGCAGAGGGGCCAAGGCATGACACAGTGCTCTGGCGATTTCCGTTCGAGGGCGGTCCCACCCGGCTAATTCCCGCAGGCCGGGGAACTCCGGAGCATACTCTGACCGGGCCAGAAGCAATGCGCCGTGCTGAAGTACGGCTCCCCGGCGACGGCGCTGCGCACTCCCGAGAATCTTGTCGGTGCCCCGGACAATGTCACGCACATCGCCCCGGCTGAAACAGAGAAACGGCTCGGTGGCAAATGTCAGGGCCGCTCCTCGCAATCGCACCTCGACGCCCTCTGACGCCAGCCAGGCAATGATTCGGCGGTGTACTTCTTCGTAAAGCACCGCCGGGCTGATCGACAACGGATGACCATCGGCGATTGTGATCGAGTACGTCACTTCGTGATGATGCAGGATCGCCCCGCCCCCCGAGAGTCGGCGAACCTTGGCCAGTCCTGGAAACCGTGACTCCAGTGAGGGGTCCGCCGCGTCCTGAAAATACCCCAGCGAGACGGTCGCGGCGGCCCACTCATAGATCCGCAGCGAACATATCCCCTCGGCGGCGGCCTCCAGAAGCACCTCGTCCACAGCCATGTTCCACGACCCGGAACAGGGGACGGACTCGATCAGAATGCGGCTGGACATGGCTCAACTTCTCAGGGGATTCTAGCGACATGACATCCGGGCCTGCGCCCGAATGACCAGACCTTCCAGCTCTTGCGTGATGGCCTCCACCAGGCGGAGACCGGATTCGTCGGAGACCGGCACGATCGCCCACCCCCGTTCAGCAGCCAGCTCGCGGTAGGCCGACCGAACACCAGCCAGATAGTCCACATCGGCTTCCTGCAGATCCGCAGCCCTGTCGGTGTAATCTCGCTGGGCCTTGCGGGCGATCAGCGTTTGCGACACTTCCGCAGAGGCATCGAGCAGGATCACCAGATCCGGACGGGGCAGACCGAAAATGCCATACTCCATCTGCTCGATCCAATCTGCCAGCACGGTGCGTTCCGCTCCGGTCCGTTTGCCAGCCTGATGCGCGACGTTCGAGGGCACGTACCGGTCCAGAACCACCACGTCGTTCGCGGCCAGCAGCTGCTGCAGGACCGCCTTAGACTCCAGCCGATCTCCCGCGTAGAGCAGCGAAGCCAGGAAGGGATCAACCTCGGCAAGCTGGCCAAATTTGCCATTCAGAAAATCACCAATTCGCTGCCCAAAAAATGTGTCCCGGTATCGAGGAAAACTTAACGTACCGACTGACAGACCCTGCCCGCGAAGCTGTTCACAGAGTCGAACGGTCTGGGTGCCTTTCCCGGACCCATCGATTCCTTCAATCACGACGAGAAGAGGCTGTCGCTGCTGTGTCATGCGTTGTCGATCTGAGAGAGGTGATCCTCAGGGGATCGGAACCGGGATTGCGGGATTCAGCCACACACCGGCATCACCGGCTGACTCGCTGCCCCGCAGAGAGTACAATACCGCAGAACCTCACTCGATCGGAGTCTGCCCGTGCCCCAAGCGATTGCAAATCCGGACGATCTACGAGCTTTTGCCGCAAAGCTCAAACAGTTTAACACATCCCTGACCGAACAGGCGGCCATGCTGCTGTCGAAATTGGATGTGCTGAGCGCCTCCTGGCGGGATCAGGAGAACATCAAATTCTCCGAGGAATTCAAGGAGCATCTCCGGCTACTAGGGCAACTGGTCGAAGCCAATAACCAGCATATTCCTTACCTGCTGCGTAAGGCGGACCGGCTCGACGAGTACCTGCAACAACGGTAAAAATTGCTGGCGGTGCCACGGCCATCATACGGAAACGCGTGGCGAATCGCCGCATGAGTATCGTCAGAATGGATTAGAGATGTCTGGACCGGCCAACGTCATCTCGATCGATGCCATTCGGGACTTTGTGCCGGCAGTCGCCCTGCTGCAGGAAGAACTGAAGGCCGTGATTTCGGCGCTGCAGATTGAAATGCAGCGAGCCTTATCCTGGATCGAGCAGGACCGCCCCCGCTATTGGCAGGTACAGCTCAAGCGGGCCTTTGACCGTGTGGCTGAGACGCGAACCGCGCTCACAACCTGCCAGATGCGAACTGTTGCGGGACGCCGCCCGAGTTGCATTGAAGAAAAGGAGGCGTTTTCCGCAGCCAAACGTCGTCTGGAATACTGCCAGGAACAGATCGAGGTCGTCAAACGCTGGGGCGTTAAACTGCGTCACGAAGCGGACGAGTTCCGGGGCCGCATTGCTGGTTGTCAGAGGCTGGCGGAGTCAGACCTGACGAAGGCGCTGGCTCTGCTGGCCAGGATTATTGAGAGCCTGGAAAAATATTCGGATACGTTTGAGGCCCCCACCGTGGTTCCCCCGGAGGAACCATCGGGAACGGGAGGAGGGTGATCGTTCGTCGCCCGATATGGTCCGTGGTTCGTCCTGAACTCTCAAAGATGGTTTCAACTCATTGGCAGCCGTCCGGCGGACTTGCTACCGTCCGGATTCAAGTTTCCCCTGTTCCGGTGTTCTCCGATGCTCTCTGCTGGTACCGCTGCCCAGGCTTTGGAACCCTTGGCCCGATTACGTGGGAATTTGAAGGCAGTGATTCGCGGTCGAGAGGAGCCCATCGATTTACTCCTGATCGCCCTTCTGGGAAATGGTTCAGTCTTGATGGAAGACGTTCCCGGAGTGGGTAAGACCACGCTGGCCAAGGCTCTGGCTAAATCCCTGGCCGCCGATTTTGGACGGATCCAGTTCACTCCCGATCTCCTGCCATCGGATATCCTCGGGGCGTCGATCTTCAATCCGCGCGATGCGTCATTCAGTTTTCGCAAGGGGCCGATTTTCTGCAGCGTACTGCTCGCGGATGAAATCAACCGCGCCAGCCCCCGGACCCAGTCCTCGCTGCTCGAGGCGATGAGCGAAGGGCAGGCCACCATCGATGGGACCCGTTATCCCCTGCCCGCTCCGTTCCTGGTTCTGGCCACTCAGAACCCCGCCGATTTTCAGGGAACCTACCCGCTCCCCGAAGCCCAGCTGGACCGTTTTCTGATCCAGATGAGCCTCGGTTACCCCGATCGGGAGATGGAGGTCGAAATCTTGTTCGACCAGGCCGTGGACGTGCCGATCGACCATCTGACACCCGTGCTTTCACTCGATCAATTGAGGTTATTGCAGTCCCAGGTTCGCGAGGTACGGGTCGAGCGCACAGTGGCCCAGTACGTGGTCGACCTGACGCGTAAAACGCGAACGCATCCGCATCTAAAGCTGGGCGTCAGCCCCCGTGGGACGCTGATGCTGTTCCGGGCTGCTCAGGCGGCCGCGTTTATGGCGGGGCGGGAGTATGTGATCCCCGATGATGTCCAGCGTGTGGTCCTGGCAGTGCTGGCACACCGAACCGTGTTGACCTCCAAAGCGAGATTCGGTGCCATGACCAAGGAGCAGGCCATCCGGGACATCGTCACTGAAATCCCCGTTCCGGTTTAGACAGGCGTTTCGACGGGAGGGCATCCAATGATCGTGATAACCGTCATGAGTGATACACTTTGCGACACCCAACCGACATCAGAATGGTTCACGAGAGTCTAAAAAAATATCAAAAAAGGTCTGTAAATCCGCCGGAAACTTGGTCTAATGACGCTGTGAGGTCATCACGGTGACTTCACAAGGAGCACTTCAACAATTCACCGTAAGTCCATCCCACCATGTGGTTAATGGCGGTGCTCTTTCCTCCGGTTTGCCTGATGTCCCGCTGCACGAAGTGCGGGTCAGATCCTGCCTCTGAATTCTCGTCACGCGTAACATCTTCAGCTGCAACGACCTGTGACACGGTCAGGCTGATGGTGTGCGCTCGGGAGGGAGTTCCGCTGGGGCCCACGCAGGAGGTCGCGTGGTCCACGAGCGTTTGAAAATGAAGCCCATGTCGACGACCACAACGCCGGTGATGGTGATCCCCGTCCAGAAGTTTACGCGGCTGCTGCCCAACAGCCCGTTACCGCGGTATACACATGTCCCTGGATCGGGTACCCCGCATCCGTACCGCGACCCCCGTGGCCATAGTTACAACCAGCGGCCGATGAATCCCAAGCCGCTCATCCCCGACCGCTGGGCGGAAAATCGGTCCTACCTGATCGGACTGGACCACTTCAATCTGGGCTTCTACTGGGAGGCCCACGATGAGTGGGACCGCCTGTGGCGAAGTACCGGATCCGAATCCCTCGTGGGCCGCTTCCTCAAGGGGCTCGTCAAAATGGCAGCCGCCGGGATCAAGGTCCGCGAGGAAAGCATTCACGGCGTTCGCCGTCATGCCGCCTCAGCCGGAGAAGTTTTCGCCGATGTCGCCGCCGAGTCGGACCTCGACCGATACTGTGGTCTCGACTTTGTCCTCCTCCAGTTTGCTGCGGATCGCGCGGCCCAGCTGCGATACCCCACGGAATTGGAACTGGGGCGTCCACTGCGTGTCTTCCCGTTCCTCCTCATCCCCGAACCACTGCCGCTGATCTAAGCTGCGGCTGCCGATGACACAGCCAAACCGTTCCTGCCAAAAGCCGATGGGCCCCTGCCTGTCGGCTTTTTTTGGTTCGTCCGACGCGATCGTCACTGACGCGACGTTCTGCAATGGGCGTGGGAGAAAGAGGCTGTGGCGTGCTCCCCAATGCTGATCCACGTGGTATCAGAGCCTGTCCTCAAACGGCCCGAAAAGCGGGTCTTACAACGGCTCAGAAGATGACGACGACACGGGTGATAACGGCGGAGACGGTGCGTTCTGAAGACTGATTCTGAATCTGCGTTAATCGTGCGAATTCCGGGATCCCTGTTCCCGCCACACGTTGAGATCCACATGCTCCGAGACCGCTCGGACCGAGCCATCTCCCCAGGCAACGCTCACGATTCCGGGGTGTTGACTGCGAGCTGAGATTGCGGAATTTGTTGCACTCGGAATGGCCGTTCCATCATGAGCACAGTCTGGTATTCGAGAGTTGGGCGGAAGAATGTGGTCGTAGGCGGTATGTGACTTTGAAGCAAACAGCCACGTATGCCCACCAAATGACGCATGCTGCTTCGCGATTCCCGAAATCGTCTGGCAGGTCGATTGAAGTTCGCCGGCTGTGCAGTGCGGCCAGGCGTCATCCAACTGACTGTAATCGCGCCACGGATCAAACTGGGTTCCGTTCCCGTCTCCAATAACCCGTTCGCTATAGATGGCCGTGTTGGAGAGCCCATCGGTAAAATCCCTCGACTGCAGTTCCTTCATCATTTCAAAGGCCCCGTTGCCGTTATTCGGGTCAAAGCATGCTTCGAACGGAGGTGCTGGCCGTTTGGTGTACGAATCAGCGCCCGTCCCCATGTTAACTCGGTAATTCGAACTGCCCGGTCGATTCTGATCGGATGGGCATTGGTACAGGGAGATCGTATGCTTGAGAAACTCTTCATTTTGAGGGCTGTAAAGCAGCCCTGATCCATAGGCGTCATACGCCCCATGCCAGTTCTCGCGGTTCATTCGGTGATAAACATCCGCCTGATCGATATAGGGCAGAATTTCGACCAACGGGCAGACGTTGCCATGTAGACGCCCCTGTGCATCCGTCCCACCGCTGCTATATTCCGGGTAGTGCTGCCGGTCGGAGGCAAAAGCATCGGTTCCCAGCATAATCTGTTTCAATCGATTCGCGCACTCGACCCGGCGGGAACTTTCGCGGGCCGACTGCACGGCAGGCAGCAGCAGCGCTATCAGCAAGCTGATGATTCCCAGCGAGACCAGCAACTCCACGATGGTGAATCCGCCGCGAGGGGGGCGCTGGTTGTCTCGTCGGGTCACAACAACCTCACTACGGTATGGGTAGCAACACAGGAACCACGGCTGTCGTCCCCTGGTAACGAGCTTCCACCGCTTGCAGCTTCGATCTCCCCGTCTCTAATTTTGCGACAATGGGCTGCCCGGAGTCAAACCGGTCTGGGATCAGCGTCCCGCTTCCTTCGGGGACACAATGCAATGTCACCATTCCTCGGGCTCCCGACCGGCGCACTCCGCGTATACTCCCGGCCTGAGAGTCGTACATCATCGCTAGCGGAGCCTTGCGGGTGATGATCCAGGAGATCGGTCGTTGCGTGCCATCGCTTAGCTCCAACACCGCTACGCCACGCACTGGAGCTGCGGGGAACGACTTCAGGGCGTGCTGCCACTCAAATTGGATTTGGTAAGCCCGCTGGCATTCGACAACACCGGGGTAAGAACGTTCGGAATTCGTCAGCGAGACACGGACGGATTCGCCTCCAGAGTTGAGGTGAATCCCCTGAACATACGGCGGTTGGTTGGCAAGTTCCACAGTGGCTGCGCTCGTACTCCACGTGGGATCGGACAGACCTTCAATGATCGGGATTTCGACGCGTTCGGGGCAATCGACGAAGTAGGGTACCTGCCGGTCGACCTCCAGCGGGATATCCATTCGGGCCAGCAATTCCCCGGTCGGAGCTTTGAATTCCACTGGCGTCAGGCTACTTCGAGCGGGCGGATAACGCAGGCTGAGCGCGACCCGTGTCGTGCCCCCTGCGGCAATGCGGTTATCGGGCGACTTGGAAATTTGGCAACTGCAATCCATGCGGAGCGGGGCTAGCTCAAGCAACTGACCGGTCATGTTGGTCAGTTCCAGCTCAACTTGCACGGGCTCATTCGGGCTGCCACGCAGTACCGCTTCCGTCGGAACGATGCGACGAATGACCAGCCGAGGGGAGTCGGGGCCCGGGGTGCGATTCCACCAAAGCCCCAGCGTTATCACAGCGACAGCTCCCCATCCCGCAAGAATACGCCAGTTCATGGCCACGACCTCCCAAACAAAACTCTGTAAAAACTGAATGCTACGCCCGTCGGCGGACCCAGATACCGCCGGAGACGAGAATCAATCCGAGCAGCACGAGCCATAATGACCAGTTCGCCGATTGCTCGGGAGACCCGGTGAGGGGATTGATGTTCGGTGCGGGCGAACCCGGATTGGCGGCAGCGGCTTTCGCTGCCAGCAAATGGGCCGGTGGCTTGCCAGCGTGCCAATACTCTTTCCCCGTGATCGTGTTGATGACGTACGTCTCGGGCCCCATCGGCGGTACGAATAACGAATCGGGTAATTCCGTGTTCAGATCGACTGACTTCACTTCCCATTGGCTGAGGGCAAACCCGCCGATGTTCAATGAACCCTTCCAAGGGAACCAGAATCCCGGCTGCACTTCGCGAAACTCATCGACTGTGAAGCGTGACATCTGGGCGTTCGTCAGCTTGCTCTCCACTCGAATCGGGAGATATCCATGGGCTGGATCGAGAAAGACGAAACAATTCTCTGCGCTGACCGAGACTTGGACTCCGTCAATCTTAATTAAGCCCTCGCCGGTTGTGCTTGACTCCGTCACCTTCTCCAGGCGAGTGCCCAGCCAAGTCCTTTCTCGATTGTCCCACAGAACCCAAAGCGGTGGTCCAAAGAGCCCTGCTTCTGAAAACCGAAGAGAGTTCTCATGGATCGTTACTTGCGATGCTATTGAGCACACCGCATCTCGAAATGGATAATCGCAAATGTAAAGTTGCTTGGAATTCGCAACTCGCAAGCTCTTTCCGTTTCTGATCCCATCGTTGTATGAAACTGTCGAGTCAACAAATCGTCCCGTATCCTCCCAGACCCAATCGAGTTCTCCGAGTGAAGTCTGAATATCCGTGCCATCAAATGCGGCATGTGTCTTGGCCTCTGCGGTTTCTTGCGACTGAACTCGAATGGATACAATCTGGTTCTGCCACAGTTGTAACGCCGACTTGGCCGCGGAGAGATCCGCAGCCTCCGCTTCTACGGGAATGGCTAATAGCGCTACCCAAGTTACGACGACGACCAGCGACTTCAATGCCCACATAGCATCCTCATTTCACAAGGTGGTGCAATCGTGAAACTTGTTGCAATCAACTTGGTTAGGCACTCCGTTGCAATTAGTGCATGATGCAGGGGGCAAGTAGGTCACTTTCTTCCCGCAGTGAGTTGTCTGAGAAGTGCAGGACTGGCTGGGACTGCCTGAATAGCACCACCCAGTTCCTCCATGGGTCAATGCCGCCGCGCATCCGAACACAGTCGTTCCGTCCTCGCACGTACACGGATGATACCCGCAATGCGCAGAGTCCGTCTTCCAACAATACATGTTACTGGTGATTGTCGCCTGGACTTCCGTCACCAGCCCAGCGAAGAGGCAGATGATTCCGAGTCCCAGTAATGTTCGAGCAACGATGACTTTGAACATGCTTCGCTCCCGTTAGACTTGTTTGATTCAGTACCGAGCACATCTGACACCCAGAATACGATACCCCCCCCCCATGTCTAGATCAATTCCAAAGAAATCTCATTGGAATTCCAGAATCATCAGACTCAGCACTACGCCCGTCGGCGGACCCAGATACCGCCGGAGACGAGAATCAATCCGAGCAGCACGAGCCATAATGACCAGTTCGCCGATTGCTCGGGAGCCCCGGTGAGGGGATTGATGTTCGGTGCGGGCGAACCTGGATTGGCGGCAGCGGCTTTCGCCGCCAGCAAATGGGCCGGTGGCTTGCCAGCGTGCCAATAATCTTTCCCCGTGATCGTGTTGATGACGTACGTCTCATCCCCCATCGGCGGTACGAATAACGAATCGGGTAATTCCGTGTTCAGATCGACGTGCTTCACTTCCCAGTGACTGAGAACATTCCCGTTGATATTCATAGATCCCTTCCAGGGGAACCAGAATCCCGGCTGCACTTCGCGGAACTCATCCACTTGGAAGTACGACATCTGGGAGCCTTTCAATTTGCTCTCGATTCGAACTGGCAGATAGCCATGTGCCGGATCGAGATCGACAAAACAAAGATCCGTGCTGGATGCCAGCAGTGCTCCGTCGACTCTCAGTAAACCGCTCGCGGTTGTCTCCGCTGCCGCAACACCCGAGATGCGTGTTCCCAGCCATGTTCTGGTTTTGTTGTCCCACAGCCCCCAAAGTGGTGGGCCATACAGCCCGACACCGGAA
>QWPB01000180.1 GCA_003671275.1 Planctomycetota bacterium
CGACAAGTGTGAGGTCGGTTTGTGAGAAGGAGCGTTTTAGCACGCGGGCGAAGCGGAGCTTCGGGGATATGCGGTCCCAAGCCGGAGCTTGGGACCGAGATCCTCGAAGAGGCTGCGGAGAAGACGCACATCATTCAACCCTTCTTGTTTCTGCGTCACCTACCCGACCGACTTTCCGGCCCACTCACGCGGCGTACGAGAAGTTCCTCCGTTCTGTGGAAACTGACCGCCGGGAACGCTATCCTCCGCGCGAACAAACCGAGAGATTGGACGTGGTTCGCCGCTCCGGCTCACACCCTCCCTTCAAGGACACCTCCCATGAGCATGGCGATCGCCTACGTCAAGGCCCGGCAGATTCTGGACAGCCGCGGCAACCCGACCGTTGAAGTCGATGTGGAACTCGAAGATGGCACACTGGGCCGGGCAGCTGTCCCCAGTGGCGCAAGTACCGGAGCCCACGAGGCTTGTGAGCTTCGTGACGGCGACAAGAGCAAGTACCTCGGCAAGGGCGTGCTCAAAGCTGTCAACAATGTCAACGAAGAACTGGCCGACCTCCTGGAAGGGATGGATGCGTTCGACCAGGCAGGCGTTGACAAGTCAATGATCGAGTGCGATGGCACGCCGAACAAGTCCCGCCTGGGGGCCAATGCTCTGCTGGCCTGCTCGATGGCAACCGCACACGCTGCCGCCAAGGTCAGCCTCCAGCCGCTGTTCCGCTACATCGGCGGCGTGGGAGCCAACCGCTTGCCCGCACCGATGATGAACATCATCAACGGCGGGGCGCACGCCAACAACGGCATCGACCTGCAAGAGTTCATGGTGATGCCCCTGGGCTTCGACAACTTCAGCGATGCGCTGCGAGCCGGAGCCGAGGTGTTCCACTCGCTGAAGAAGGTGCTGCACGACAAGCACCTGTCGACCGCAGTCGGCGACGAAGGGGGCTTTGCTCCCGACATCAAGAACAGCGAAGAGGCGATCCAAATCGTCCTGACCGCGATCGAAAAGGCCGGTTACAAGCCAGGCGAGCAGATCAGCCTGGCTCTCGACTGTGCCTGCACCGAGCTGTATGACGCGAAGACCAAGACCTACACCGTGGAAGGTCGTAAGCTCGATCAGGCCGGCATGGTGGAACTCCTCGCTGGCTGGGCCGAGAAGTACCCGATCTGCTCGATCGAAGACGGCTGCTCGGAAGACGATTGGGAAGGCTGGAAGATGCTGACCGATCGTCTGAAGGGGACCAAGGTCCAGTTGGTCGGCGACGACCTGTTCGTGACGAACAGCAAGCGACTGCAGATGGGCATCGACCAGGGCGTGGCCAACAGCATCCTGGTGAAGGTCAACCAGATCGGCACCCTGACTGAGACGATCGAAGCCGTGAATCTGGCCTTCCGCAACGGCTACACGGCCGTGATGAGCCATCGCTCGGGCGAAACCGAAGACACCACGATCGCCGACCTAGCCGTCGCGCTGGGCACTGGTCAGATCAAGACCGGTTCCGCCAGCCGCACCGACCGGATCGCCAAGTACAACCAGCTGCTGCGGATCGAGGAAATCCTCGGACCGAATGCGGTGTACGGCGGCACGATCTAGTTTTCAGTGTCCGGAACCTCGGGAGAGTTGGGCATCCGCCGATGATCCCGAACGGACCGTGCTCCTAACACAACAAGCCGCAATCGGGATAGGGGTCCGCCTTGTGGCGGAACCCCTTCCACACCACCGGACGCACGGCTCCGCATCCGGCGGTTCAAGTGGTTTGCGACTTCTGTGGGCACTGTTCGGCCAGGCTGAAGAGGCTCCGTTTCTGGAAGTAGCTCGTGTGCAGGACCCATGTGGGCGGCTTTCGTTTTCGAGAGTCGCCCCGGGCCCTTTCTGGAGTCGGCGATCATTCAGGGGGCGGGGACTCTCTATCGATTGAGCGTTGTCCGGTGACCGCGACGATGTGATGTGATCTCTCGCACGCGATATTTGGCTGCTTCCCGTTTGTCACGGACAGGCCGAGGCACCTCCGATTCCTTGGTCGGGCGTGCTCTTGGCAACGTTCCCCCTCATCCGCAAGCCCTGCCACTTTCGCTCGCACGCTCGCCGTTTACCGTCAGTCCCTCCGAACAGGTATCCGGCTTCTCCGTGTGCTGCCGAATCGCCCAACCGTGACAGCCCCATACGGGGTTCGCGTTCATCGGTCAAAGCTTCGACTCCAGCTTCCTTCCCACGTGCCTCGCGACGACGCAGTGGCCTTCAGCTCACAGTTCCCCCCTGCCTGGGACCGTAGGGGGCTTTCACCTCCCAGCTGCAAAACATGCTGGGCACGCAACACAACATCGCTGCGGTGCGGCACCGCAGCGAATTGGATATCTGAAGAACTCAGTACCACCCCCGTTGAGGCCGCGATTCACGCGGTACCAGCCGCCGACCGCCGGCTTCCTGGATGAGACCCAGGCGGGATCAGCGTACTAACCAAGCCCATGTCGAGCCCCCCTGGTAAAGATTCGGATTCCCCGGACGCGGTTGAGCGAAATCGATTTTTCTCGCGACCCAGCCCCGATTTGACGAAAGGTCTGCTTGACTTTTCCATCAGGAATCGCCGATAGTTCCATTCAGCTTCATTTGACAGAGAAGTTCAGCGAGCTACGATTCTGTCTGAAGCGGCTGCGGGGACTAACCATTTTGACTGGTGGGAACCTGCAGTTTACGTGAAGTGTGCTGTGTGTGAGCCGTCGATGCTCGATGGCTGTATCGGACACAACCCCAGGATTGGGTTTGGTCAACATGAGTGGGTTGCAAGTTGTCCCACTCAGGCAAGACTAGACCATCGGATGGTTGCGTAACGAGACACACAAACCTTCGTGAGGGGATCTTCCCGGTTCAACAGGGCTGTGCGTTTGGGCGTTCGCCTGAGTGATCGAGCCTGTTGAAAATAGACGTCGAGTTTCTGGTGCCGCTCATGCGGCCCAGATCCTTGTCCGCTGTGGGTTGCCTACATCTCGGCATCTGGCGTCCTTGTGACGTGCACTGTCGGGTGGCTGTCCTGAAAGCGGAGAGGTTCGAGTCTGAAACCGGTGATTGATTCCATCGGGCCTCGATGTGATCGAGGCTTGTCTGTCTGGGTCCCCCTGACAACCTGGCGAGTCTGTTGTTTTCACTGTTGCTCCCACCGCTGTTCCACTCTGTGAAGCACTCCGCATCTGTGCCGTTTTCGGCGCGGTGCGTGGTTTTGGTATTGGCTTCCGCTGTGAGTGGTCTCACCCTGTGAGCGGTCTCCTGGTGAGCATTCTCTCTCTGGATTTTCTTCATGTCGACTGATCGTTCTTCCTCCTCCCGGCGTCCCATTCGCCGCGCACCACGCTCTACGGGCCGCGATGACCTGCAATCGTTCGATTTCGAGGACACTACCGACCTGAACGACTTCGGCGCCGGAGTGACTGAGGAGGCCCGTCCCGCGCCCCGCACCCGTCCATCCGCCGGGACGCGACCCGCCGCCCCCCCCGCCCAGGAACCGGACCCCGCTCCCGTGGCGGACTCCGGAAGCCGCCGCCGCCGGACAATTGCTGCCAAGCCCCGAATCTCTCCACCGGCTCCCGCTGCGCCCTCCGTTCCTCCGGCTCCCGCACCACGGGACATCTACAACGACAATCGCGACTCGGACGACGATCGGGACGAAGCCTTTGATGATGATGGTCCTCGTTCCGATGGGGATGAGGGAGGCGAAGATGGGGGCCGTCGCCGTCGCCGTCGCCGTCGTCGCGGACGTGGTGGGCGAGAGGGCGACTCCGCTCCCCCCGCAAACGGCCCTCGCAATACACGGGCCCCTCAAGGATCACGCCCCCCCGCACCACGCGGGTCGGAACGCAGCAGTTCCGGAGGACGGTCAGGGCGTCCCGCGGCACCACCCCCCGCCGCTCCTCGCCGCGAGCGTGTCGAGCGTCGCAGCCTGAGTAGTCCGCCCGGGCAACGACACACCAAATTCATGAAGGATGCCCCGCTTCCGGCCGGCGAGATCGTCGGCGATCTGGTCGAAATGACCGGCGTATTGGAACTGCATCCCAAGGGCTACGGCTTCCTGCGGATGGCCAAGAACGATTACGGTGCTGAAGATTCGGACCCGTTCGTTTCCAGTTCACTCGTCGAGAAGTACCGCTTGCGTGAAGGGGTGCAAATCCTCGGCGAAGTGGGAATGGGCACGCGGGGTCAGGGACCGCGCCTCGTCAACATCAAACTGATCGATGGCAACACGACCGAGGTCTATGAACAGGTCAAAAACTTCGACGACCTGACCCCTGTCAATCCGTTCGAGCAGATCAAGCTCGAAACCGGAACCCAGCCAATCACCATGCGGGTCATGGACCTGCTGACGCCACTGGGCAAGGGTACTCGCGCCCTGATCGTCGCTCCGCCGCGCAGCGGAAAGACCATGCTGCTTCAGGATATCGCCAATTCGGTGACCAAGAATCATCCCGAGGTGCATCTGATCGTTCTACTGATCGATGAACGTCCGGAAGAAGTGACTGACATGCGCCGCAACGTGAAGGGTGAAGTCATTGCCTCGTCCATGGACCGCGACATCGAAAGCCATGTCCGGATCAGCCAGCTGGTGATCGAACGCGGCAAGCGACTGGCCGAATCGGGTAAGCATTGCCTGATTCTGATGGACAGCATCACCCGCTGTGCCCGCGCTTTCAACAAGTGGATCGGTGGCGGACGGGACAGCAAGATCGGCACTGGCGGACTCGATGTCCGGGCCCTGGAAATTCCACGCCGGATGTTCGGAACGGCCCGTCGCTTCGACGAAGGGGGCTCGCTGACCGTGGTCGCGACCGCCCTCATCGAAACCGGTAACCGAATGGACGACTCGATCTTCCTCGAGTTCAAAGGCACCGGAAATATGGAGCTGGTCCTCAGCCGCGATCTGGCCGAACGCCGGATCTGGCCCGCCCTGGACGCCTCCAAATCGGGGACCCGCCGCGAAGAAAAGATCCTCGATCCAGCTGTCATGGAAGGAGTGACCATGCTCCGCCGCAGCCTGGCCGCTCTCAATCCGACCGAAGCGATGGAAACTCTCGTCAAGACCCTTCAGCGGTTCCCGACGAACAAGGAGTTCCTCGAACGAATCAAGTCGGTCCTCTAACGAGGTCGCTTTCCTCTACCGTCTTCCCCGGCCCGGTGGTTACTCCACCGGGCTGTTTTTATGACCGGACGAAATCCCCCCGATCAGCTGCTCCAACAACAGCTGCATCTGTCCCGCCGCCAGTGCAACCGCAGCCACCACGTGGGCTCCATCGGTGGGTTCCAGGGCATCCGGTCGGCATTCATTACTCACGACCGACAGGGCCGCAACACGCATTTCCAACTGCCGGGCGCGGAGGGCCTCTGGGACCGTCGACATTCCGACCAGATCGCCTAGTCCTCGGAGCCAGCGGTACTCGGCCCGTGTCTCATAGTTCGGCCCCGTCATTCCGATGTAGACCCCCGAGGCTCCCTGGCCACCGGTTCGACGCGCGGCGTGAAGCGCCATCTCTGTCAACGGCGGATCATAGATGGGGAGCCGTCGGGGCTCGGGAGCCGAACCCGCTGCGTTGTTCATCAGGTTCACATGGTCTCGAACCACCACGATCTCTCCGATTCGATAGTTCGGGTGCAGCCCGCCCGCTGCGTTGGTAGCGATCAATGCCTCCACACCCAGCTGCCGCAACAGGTCGATGGGACGAGTCACCTGTTCGGCGGAATACCCTTCGTAGCGATGAAAACGGCCTTCCATTACCGCGACCGACTGGCCGGCCCAGCTTCCCAGCGTCAATTGACCTTTATGCCCAATCGCGGTCGAAACGGGCAGACCTGGAATTTCGCGGTACGGGATCGACACGGCCTGCTGTACAGCGGCGACGACACCCCCTAAACCACTTCCCAGAATCACGCCCACACGCGGCCGATGCGTAGTCCGTCCGAAGATCAGTTGTGTCGCCTGCGACAGCCAGTCACGAATCACGTGAATCTCACTCAGAAATCGAATTGGGTCGCTCGTCGCATCGAACGGCGACCGGATCGCAGAATGGTGTCCAACAGACAGTTATGTCAAGATTCGTCCCGTGAATGCGAGAGGTACTTTATGCTTGGCAAAGATCCATCCCGTACACGGAATCCGGCCCACAAGGAAACCGACGCATCCATCCAGACAACGCCAATTCAATTGTTAGCCAGCCCTGAATGAATGAAACACCCCTTTCGGGGCTGGGGCTTGGCCAGTTAACAATCGGTTGATCCGACTATTTTCCCGGGGGCCAGAGCGTCCGCATCTGATAGCCTGATAATCTGCAAGAGGAGAGCCTCCGGGTGGTCGCAGCTTGAGCGCACGGAGTCACCCCTCGTCGCCACGCGCTTCCAGCACTGACAGGAACGCCTTCTGTGGAATATCCACTTCGCCGAACGACTTCATCCGCTTCTTGCCTTCCTTCTGCTTTTCCAGAAGCTTGCGTTTGCGGCTGATGTCGCCGCCGTAGCACTTGGCGGTCACATCCTTCCGCACAGCCGAGATCGTTTCGCGGGCGATCACCTTGCCGCCCAAAGCAGCCTGAATCGCAATTTCGAACTGGTGCTTGGAAATCTCTTCCTTCAGCTTCTTGCACACGGCCCGGCCGCGGCGTTCGGCGGTCGTACGGTGGACGATCATCGCCAGCGCTTCGACCTTGGACCCCTTGACGAGGATGTCCATCTTCACGAGGTTGGCATCCCGGAAGCCAATGACTTCATAGTTCATCGTGCCGTAACCGCGCGTCACCGACTTGAGCTTGTCGTGCATGTCGTACACGATTTCAGCCAGCGGCAGTTCATAGACGAGCTGCGCCCGGTCAGAGCCGAGATACTCAGTCGTCTTGTAAACTCCGCGGCGGTCTTCGCACAGTTGCATGAGCGTGCCGATGCAGTGCGAGGGAACGATGAATTGCACCTTGGCGATTGGCTCGCGGAACTCCTTGATCGATCCGCTGTCGGGCACATCGACCGGGTTGTCGATCTTCTGCACGACATCGTTTTGCAGCAGCAGTTCGTAGGTAACGTTCGGAGCGGTCTGGATCAGGTCGACTTCCGCTTCACGCTCCAGCCGCTGCTGGATCACTTCCATGTGCAACATGCCGAGGAAGCCGCAGCGGAAGCCGAAGCCGAGGGCGTCGCTGGTCTCGGGGGCGAACGAGAAGCTGGCGTCGTTGAGGCTCAACCGCTCGAGTTCCTCGCGCAGGTGTTCAAACCCGGTCGTATCGATCGGGTACATGCCGCAGTACACCATCTGCTGCGGCTCTTTATACCCTTTGAGAGGTTTGTCGGTTGGGCGGGCGGCATGCGTCAGGGTGTCCCCGACGTGGATGTGCCGGATTTCTTTCACGCCGGTGATGACGTAACCCGCCTGCCCCGGTCCCAGCTGCTCACAGGGCACCATGTTGGGGCGGAACTGGCCGATCTCGATCACGTCGTTGATCGACCCGCCCTTCATGAACTTGACGCGATCGCCCTTCTTGACGGTCCCTTCCTGGACGCGGATGTAGGTCACCACACCGCGGTAGTAGTCGTACTTGCTGTCGAAGATCAGGCACTTGAGCGGAGCGTCCGCGTCACCCGTCGGGGGGGGGATCTTTTCAATGATGGCTCGGAAGCACTCTTCGATTCCGATTCCCTGCTTGGCACTGACGCGGAGAGCATCGGTCGCATCGAGACCGACGATCTTCTCGATTTCCTCGCACACCTCGGGAATGCGAGTCACCGGAAGGTCGATCTTATTGATGACCGGGATGATCTCCAGATTGGCTTCGATGGCAAGGTAAGCGTTTGCCACGGTCTGAGCCTGGACTCCCTGGAAGGCATCCACAACCAGCAAGGCCCCTTCGCATGCGGCCAGGCTGCGCGAGACTTCGTATTGGAAGTCGACGTGCCCCGGTGTATCGATGAAGTTGATTTCGTAGGTCACACCATCGAGCGTGTAGTTGATCGCGACGGCCCGGGCCTTGATCGTGATCCCACGCTCCCGCTCAATATCGAGATCATCCAGGATTTGATCCTGGAACTCGCGTTTGGTAATCGTCCCGGATTTCAGCAGCAGCTGGTCCGCGAGGGTACTCTTCCCATGGTCAATATGGGCGACGATGGAGAAGTTGCGAATGAGCTTCGTGTCCATGACACAACAGTCGAAGGCAAAAGGGGTTAACCGATCCATGCAGTCACACTGCGTGGCCGGTCACGGTCGAAACCGGCCCACCTCGTCAGCGCTGCGTCCCGCAGTATAGCGTGTATCAGGGCAACGCCGGGAGGGAGTTTCTGGAACTGTGATTCCGCATCCCCATTCTGAATCATCGAACGTTGCCGATGTGTTCCGTTGGCTTGCTGACCCTGTGTTCTCCGGGTATCTTGATACTGCGGCGGAATTCCCTTGGGGAAACCGTCACGTGGTGGGTTTAGCTCAGCTGGTTAGAGCGCCGGATTGTGGATCCGGAGGTCGCGGGTTCAAGTCCCGTAACTCACCCTGATTTCTTCTGAGAGTCCGCATTGAGCCGAGCGTACTCGAACTTCCCTGAAAATGGGAAACCTGTGGCGGGGTGTCCAAGGATGGATCCAGTGCCGCCAACAACGGCTGCCTCTTCGATCCCCGCAATTTCTGTGGTCGGGTCGGATCTCCCTGCAGTGCCGGATCTGGTGTCGTCCAACCTGCCGAATCGGGAAGAACCTGCGGCGGACGATCCCCCTGCAATCAGAGGCGACTTTCCATTCCAGTGCCCGGGAGAGCTCTCCCCCATCTCGGAGGGAGTCCATCTGTCGCGGCTGGCAGCTTTCTACAATAAGTGCCGGAACTGCCCCTCCCGATCCGACATCGTCCGCCTCGCCCCCGGTCTTCGAGTGGCCTGGGAGCAACTGCTCGCCCGGCGATCCCCCGACAGCTTGTTTCGTATTGATGGCGTGCGGGGCCGGGCACACTCCGATTGGACCGAACGCGAGGCGGCCCAGCTGGCGGCGGCCTACCTGGCGGTACTCGCAGATGTACTGGTCGTCCACCATGAGCAGACGTTGACGCCACGGCCATCGCAGCCCCGCATCGTGCTGGGCTATGACACCCGTGCGGAGTCACCCGAATTTGCAATCGCGATCGCTCGCATGCTACGACAGCACGGAGCCGAACTGATTGATCTGGGCTGGTCCACCCGTCCAATGGTTGAGCAGCGGTTGTGGACGAGTGGAGCCAGTGGGGCCGTCTACGTCACGGGGGCAGGCAGCGCTCCGGCATGGACCGGGGCCGACCTGCTGGGGCCGGATGGGATTGTCTGGTCACGGGGAGGAGTGCTGGATCTGGTCGAGCAGCGATTCCACTCGCCCCTGCCACGACTCGTCCGCGAAGCCGGTCCGCACCATACCGAGTCGGTTCCCATCGGAGTTCGCGATCACTGGGCTCGCGAGCTGCATGGGTTACGGCCTTTGAAGATCCGAGTTCATGTATCCGATCCCCTGCAGTATGAGTTGCTCCTGCAGATTCAACCCTTGATTTCCGGACTGACCATCTCGAAGTCAGCGACATCGAAAGGGTCACCCCCCGCCGGTGAACTCTTCGACGCCGTGTTCGAGTGGGGAGAAGACAGCCGCCAGTGCCAGGTCCGGGATGTTCTCGGAGGGAGCGTCTCGGAGGAAGCACTGACCTTTCAGCTGGGCACCTTACTGCTGGATGAACACCCGCATGTCGACGTGGTGGTTCCGGATGAACTGTTTCAGCGTTGGGGACGAACCGTCACGCGCTGTGGCCCCGGCTACCTGGTCTTTCACCAAGGGGGCCATTCCGAAGAGCAGCTGCGACGGACGATGGAAACGTTGCACGCGCCGCTGGGGCTGGATGGGACGGGACGATATTGGATTCGCCGGGGGGGGCACGTGATGTGTGACGCCCTCCTGACAACAGCAATGACACTTCAGGCTCTCAGCCGAACCGATGCCGCACTGTTGAGCTGGGGGGTGCCACCATTGGAAGGTTAGGCAGGAATCTGGAAGGTTAGGCAGGAATCGTCGTCCGGGCCCCCATTCGGCCTTCGGGTGCCCAGACCTCCTCTTGACGAGTTGCCGAGCGGGCTGCTAACCGGTCATTTCGATGGGTTGTGGCTCTGCGGTGAGCGGCCTGGGTTCCCGCGCATTTTCTGAGATGAAGTCTGCCTTGCCCCTGCGTTTTTCCATGCGAACGATCATTCTGGCCAGCAGTCTGGGGACTGTGCTGGGCGGTCTGATTGCGCCGGCAACGGGTCAGGACGACAGCCAATCAGCCCCCTTCGAGACGGCGATTCCTGCCGATTCCGAGGCGGAAACATCGGGGTTTCTCTTCTTTCCTCGCAGTGGTGCCGAAGAGATGTCGGCGACAACCGAGCCGCCGCCGATCACTCCCGCCGATGAATCCCCCGTCTCCGAATCCGGCCCCCGCGAGAGGCCGTCCTTTGCGGATGCGAGACTCGATCTGACGGAAGAGTATCAGGGCGATCACAATCGTTTTGACGATGCCGGTGGCCGTCCCATTCCCTTCGAACCTGCGGAAGCCGACAACGGTTGGCGGGATTCCAGTATTCAGAGACCGGAAACGATCAGCCTGAATGACCAGCCGTGGGTGGAATGGCACAAGATCACTATTCAGGGGCAAACGTTACCGACCGCCGAGGAGGGACTGGGCGTCACCAGCGTCGACATCAAGGGTACGCTGAAGTTTGCAAAGCTCCCCTTCCTGTTTGTGACCCCTCGGGTGGCTTGGCATTTTCTGGATGGCCCCCCCACGACCGATTTACCGCCACGACTGTTTGATTTTTCGCTGGATACCACCGCGTTTGTACCGCTCGATGACCGCTGGATGATCCAGGCAGGGGTGGCTCCCGGCATGTACACCGACCTGCATGCGATGCAGGATGCGTTCCGGATCACCGGGCGGGGACTGGTGTTTTATCGCTGGTCACCTCAATTGCAGGTGGCGGGCGGGTTCATCTACCTCGGACGGAAAGATATCACGGCACTGCCCGCTATCGGGGCCGTCTACACTCCCAGCGACGATCTCAAAGCCGAGTTGCTGTTTCCCAAGCCCAAGGTGGCTTACCGGTATCACCATGATCTGGATCGCGAGCGGTGGGTCTACCTGACTGGTGAACTTGGCGGGGGCACATGGGCCATTCAGCGCAGCAGCGGGAGCGATGACATCGCAACCTACCGTGACCTGCAGCTGCTACTGGGGATTGAACACAAGGAAACCGGCGGACTGAACTGGCAGATGGAAGGCGGTTATGTCTTCTCCCGTGAAATTGAATACGAATCACAAATCGGAAACACCGAGCTTCCAGCCACAGCAGTGTTGCGTCTGGTGTTGTCGTTCTAGATAACTCGTGCGGCACAATGTGGGTGCTGCGGTGATGCGATTCACTGCTGGGGAACAGACCGGGAACTTGGCGTGGAAACCGATGTCGCGACCATAGAGGTGCTGGAGCGACTGCGGGCGACCCCCGCGATCTGGGAACAGCTCACTCGAACGGACAACTCCGCACTCGCGGTGCAGGCTGTACTGCGTCAGGAGTTTCCCGCCGATGTGGTCCGGGCAGCACTGAGTCTGGCGGAATTGCGAATGCAGGGGCGGTCCAAGTTCACCCGTTCCGAAGGGATGTGGTTCGATCGTGTCCGGCTGGAGCAGGCGACCCATGAAACCGTCGCCCGGCACAAAGCTGCTCGATACCGCGATCTGGCGGGGTCTCCGGTGGTCGACTTGTGCAGCGGGCTGGGAGCGGATTCGATCGCGATTGCTGCTCATGCGCATGTCGAAGCGGTCGATGCCGCACCATTGGCTAGCTGGTTTGTCGCTCGCAACGCCGAGGTGTATGGCGTCGCCGAGCGGATCATGCCCTGCCTCGCGACCGCTGAATCCGTCTCGCTGGCGGGACGGATTGTGCATCTCGACCCCGATCGCCGTTCGCAGGGACAACGTCAGATTCGCCTGGAAAGCGGCTCGCCGGGATTACCGTTCCTCCAAGAGCTGACTCAGACTGCGGCAGGTGGTGCGATCAAGGTCTCCCCAGCCAGTAACTTTGGCGGAAAGTTCCCGCAATGCGAAATCGAGTTGATCAGCCTGCAGGGAGAATGCAAAGAGGCCACGATCTGGTTTGGGAGTCTGCGGCAACCTGAACCATTCCGGGCCACCGTCCTGCCCGCCGGGGCCTCAATTGCCGGTGATCCCTGGGACTACCGCCCCCAGTTGCGACCGCTGGGACGCTACTTGTTCGATCCCGATCCCGCGGTTGTTCGAGCGGGCCTGGTCGATCTTCTAGCGGAGCAATGCGGGCTGGGGCGGCTGGACGACGCCGAGGAGTATCTGACCGGAGAAACTCCCGTCGAATCGCCCTTCCTGCGTCGATTTGAGGTGCTGGCCGAATTGCCCAACAACCATCGCGAGATCCGCGACTGGTTCCGCCTGTCGTCATTTGGTCAGGTCGAAATCAAATGTCGACACATTCGCATCGATGCGAACGAAGTCCGTCGCAAGCTTCCACTTCCGGGGCGTGAGCCGGGCGTGCTGCTGTTTGTGCGGCTGGCGGGAAAAACGCGGGCGATTGCCGCCCGCCGTTGTTCATCACTCACCACCGAATTACCGAATGATCGTCTCTAGCAAATCCGGATCCAGAACCACCCGGGTGGACAGGTAGCGGTCGGGCGTCTGCTTGAACTGGTCGCGATTTTCCTGGCTCTCGAACAGATAGAGCTGATCATCATAGAAGGCGGCATACCTGGTCGACCCGGGCACGTGCTGCTTCTTGTCCCAGATGACGACCGGGTCGTATCCGCGGAATTGAGGCACGTACTGCTCCGGCCCCGCTTGAAACTGTTTCATCGCCTCGGGAGAGCTCAGGTTGTAAACCTGTTTCTCGTAAGTGATCGCGTGCTGCGGATTGCCCTTTACCCATTTCTTGTCACGCAGCAGCGTGACCGGGCAGTAGCCACCCAGTTGCAATGCGGGACTTTTGGGAACGGGAGGCGTGGGGCGCGCGTGGACCCGGTGATACCAGTCCACCGCCGTGTCGATCGATTGTGTGTAGTCGACAGCGGAACGCATCCCGCTGGACTCTGCGATCCGCTCGTTCAGCAGTGGGTCAATAATAATGTCGGTCGGCCACCCCTTGACCTTGTACTGCGCCCGGATGTTCTCGTGGTTCGAGACATTGATCGAAACCCCTACGAGCTTGTCCGCCAACCGCTGTTCGACATCGGCATGATGCAGCGTGGTACGCTCCATCGTAACGCAGGGACCGCAGTCCGATGAGTAGAAATGGATTAGTAACGGACGATTGAGGGTTCGAGCCTCTTTGAAGGCCGCTGCATAGTCGTTCCGCCAGTTGGTAGGCGGCGCAGCCCACGAGATCGACGCCAATAGCGTGATACTGAGCACGGCGATCCAGGCGGAACGCAGGGGCATGACAGCATCCCCGGAAGCTGAGCGACTGTGGATCGGGCAAAAAGTGTGAAGGGGGTAGACCGTTACTGATGGCACGCACAGCAGTTCAACCGCCCGATCCCTCGTAACGGTCTCCTATTGCTATCGACGCTCAGGCACTGAAATTCCCGGAACGCCTTGCGTTTCATATGGTTTAGTACCCAGCTCGCACAGCGCATGACGATTGTGTCTGATCGTACCAGTCGCACGAAGAGAACGATCATTCGGGTTGGTCTTCCCCTGCGGGATATTCGCCCAACGGACCATCGCCCAGGCTGATTGCGCCAGCCTCACTTGATACCATCGGTACAGTCGACAGGGTTTGCCACTCAGGCGAAGTCTCTCCCCATGGCAAGATCCTCTCAATGTCCCCGCTTTTCGAGTCCTCACGGATTGTGCTTTCAGGAACTGTCGAGGCGGTCATGATTCCAGTGCTACGATCCGCCCCATCCGAACCGGGGGTCACCTTCATTCGGGCGATCACCAGCGAACAACTCCAATCGATCAATGCCTCGGCTTCGGCAGATCCCACGATTCGCGGGTGTCTGAATTCCCTGGAACCCAAGTTTCGTGGCGAGTTAGGTGCCTGCATTTTCTGGATGCTGGTCCGCGTCATCGGCCTGCCCCGCTCGGCGGCGATCGAGGTGATCACAGCCATTAACCGGCGAGAGAAGATGGGGAGCACGGGTGTTGGCCGTGGCCTGGCTGTCCCCCACACACGGCATCCGCTCCTGGAAGCACACCTGGTAAGCCTGGCCCTCTTTCCGGACGACGAGTTCGAGTATGAGGCCCTCGACGCGGAACCCGTGCATTCCGTTTTTTTGGCTGTGACGGGCCCGGAGTCTCCGTCATCCCGGTTTCGGGTTCGAGAAGATCGGGCTCCCATCTCAATCTATCAGGATGTCCAGAACCCGCGGGACAGTCAGGAAGTTTTCGACTTGCTGGTCGAGAGATTTCGACTGCGTGAACCGCTGACCGAGGAATGGTTACCTCTCCGCGTATAGTGCGGTTTTCAGGCCCGGCAGACAGGAATGTCTGCCGGACCGATCCGCAGCACTGTCATTGCTTTCTGTGCGAACGAACGGCGGATTCGGAATCGGATCGAGTGCGACGGGCCCCACCACGTTTCCATCCTGTCCCTGCGAATTGAGATCTTCCCCCAGGGAAGCATGGCGAGCCGGTGGACGATGTCGTATCTTCCCGATATGCAACGACTCATTGGATCACATCTCAGTATCGCGGGCGGCTACTACAAGGCAGCGGACGCTGCCGGAGCGCTCGGAATGGCCACCGTCCAGATTTTCACCAAAAGCAGCAACCAGTGGCGCGGCAAGCCCCTGACCGACGAAGATGTGCGGCTGTTTCAGGAGGCGGTTGTCCGCAACAACCTCCAGCAGCCCTGCGCACATGACAGCTACCTCATCAATCTCGGCAGCATGAATGACGAGTTGTGGCACAAGTCGATTGAAGCGTTCGTCGTCGAACTGGAGCGGGCCGAAACGCTCGGCCTGGTGGGACTGGTGACACATCCCGGAGCGGCCGGCGAGTCGGAAGAGGAGGACGCCCTCGCGCGTGTCGTCGAAGCCTTTAACATCATCAACAGCCGGACTGCCGGGTTTCGGGTACAGACCTGGATCGAAGCCACCGCGGGACAGGGCTCCACTCTCGGTTACCGCTTTGAGCATCTCGCCTACATCATCAACGAATCCCAGGATCCCGACCGGTTTGGAGTTTGTGTCGACACCTGCCACATCTTCGCCGCCGGTTACCCGCTGGGCACACCTGCGGAGTACGCCGCCACCTTCCAGGAGTTCGACGATGTGGTGGGCCTCGATCAGATTCGAGCGTTTCACCTGAATGACAGCAAGAAGCCACTCGCCAGCCGTGTCGACCGCCACGACCATATTGGCGAAGGGATGCTGGGGCTGGAGCCGTTCCGACACCTGATGAATGACTCGCGGTTTGCCCACCTGCCGATGTATCTGGAAACCAAGAAAGAAGAACGCGACGGAGAAGAAATGGATGCCGTCAACCTGCGAACACTGCTGGGCCTGATCCGTTAATGTCGTCCTGCTGACGGGGCGTGAACGGCCCCCTCAGCGCTTTTACAGAATGGCCTCCGGATGTCCTCCGCATCTCCCTATCAAGTGGACATCTCGGACTCCCAGTCAGCGGTCCAAATGTCCGAGGTGGAACTCCTTGAAGTGGTCGCCGCCACCTTGGCGGCCGAGGGGATCGTCGAGGCAGAGATCAGTATCGCGCTGGTTGATGATCCGACGATTCACGAGGTGAACCGTACCCACCTCGAACACAACTACCCCACCGACGTGATCAGCTTTCTGTTTGACAGCGAAATGCTCAATCCGCGATCCGCTCAGGCTCCTGGTCGCCGTGGAAATGGGCTGCGAATCGAGGGCGAAGTCATCCTGAGCGGGGATACCGCCGTCCGCGAAGCTCGAGAGTACGGCTGGGAGCCGCGGGCCGAGGTCCTGCTTTATCTGGTCCATGGCCTGCTACACTTGTGCGGCTATGACGACCTGAGCGATGAAGAACAGATTCTCATGCGCCGCCGCGAGCGGGAAATCCTGGCCTTATTCCAGCTGACTCCGCACTACGCCGAAGACCACGAACCGGCACAGACCGACCCGTAGGTACGATTCACCGTCGCAGAATAAATTCGTGGCTGGTGACCAGACTCCAGAACAGATCCTCCAGCCCTTCACGGCGCAAATGGTCACTGGTCCCATCACGGATCAACAGCAGCGCCGCCGCCTCTTCGCCCGGCGTTGGTGCCCGACTCAGTGTGGCCCAGTAGGCTTCGTGAATCGCCTCACTCGGACCCGCAGAACGGTTCAACAGGGCGGCAATCCGGTTGCCATCCGCGGTCAGCATCTGCTGCAGGGCTTCGCCTGAGATTAATTGAAACGCCTGGACCAGTGTGGGTGAATCCGTCCGCTCACATTCCGCCGACTGCAAACGGGGCGGCTTGCCGAACAGCGTCAAAAATTTATCCGAGCGAGAGGGAGTCTGATCACGACTGCGGACTGCCTGCACCCCGGGCAGTTCGATCGCCCGCAGCCCGGAAGGGTATCCGTTGAACCGGGGCGGGGTGTCGAGTGCCTGACTGAGAGCATCGAGGAGCGGCTCCGCGCTGATCCGCCGGGGTATCGCTCGCGAGAAATTCGCTTCGTCGGTTGCATTCGTCTCGTTGGTTTCCGAGGCCAGCTGGTAGGTGGCCGAGTTCATAATCGTCCGCACCAGTGGCTTCAACCGAAAACCGCCGCGGGTAAACTCGCGGGCCAGGTAGTCCAGCAACTCCGGATGGGAAGCTGGGTTTGACTCGCGGAAATCGTCGATCGGATCAACAAGACCTCGTCCAAATAAATGGAACCAGATCCGATTCGCCTGGGCCTTCGCGAAGAACGGGTTCGCCGGATCGGCCAGCCATTCCCCCAGGGCCTCCAGACGCTCTGCGCGAGGCGGGACTGAAGCGGCAGCCAGCAGGAATCGAGGATCACGAGGCTGTCCCGTACGCGGGTCATCGATGCCCCCCTTGGCGGCGGCAAAGACGATCTGCTCACCCACAAATTCGTGTTTGTCGTTGTCATCGCGACGGTCGTTGTCGACGATCTTGTAATCGACCCGTGAAAACAGATTCGCCCAGGCGTAGAAGTCATCCTGGGTCCAGCGGTCGAACGGATGGTTGTGACACTTGGCGCACTGCAGTCGGACCCCCAGAAAGACCTGGGCGGTCGCCTCGGCCCGCGAGATGGGATCCCGCAAGGCCCGGTAGTAGTTTGCAGGAGGAGAGCTATAGGTGCTGCCTTTGGCACTGACAATGGCCGCAGCCCATTCGTTCCAAGGGGTATCCTGGGCGATCTGGGTCTTGATCCAGTGATGAAAGTTCTCGACCCCTTTGCGGTCGATGGTCTTCTCTTCATTCCTCAGCAAGTCCGACCACTTAAGCGCCCAGTACTCAACAAACTCCTTGCGATCGAGCAGGGTCTCTATCAGCTCCGACCGCTTGTCGGGATTGTTCATGGCCATGAACTCGCGGGCTTCCACCGCCGAGGGCAGTGATCCCAGCAGATCGTAATAGGCCCGCCGCAAAAACGTGGCGTCGTCACACAACCCCACAGGTTGCATCCGCAGCCGGTTGAGCTTGGCAAATACCAGATCGTCGATGGGCCCTCGCGACGGAGGTGCCGTGAACTGAAACCCCGGTCGGTCGGGCACCCGCGCCAGCCGCACGGGCACCCGCCAGTGCAGATACCGCACGGTGATCGTTGTCTCGCCAAACTGTTCGCAATCGATCCGACCACCCGTGAGAACATTCGCGATCGGCTGGGACAGATCGAACGATGCCAGACCGGTCACATCGCGCGTCGTGCCATCGGAATGTGTCGCCACGGCTTTCAGCACCACTTCTCGCTGGTCACCCGTGATCAGCACATCGCGTGGTTGGACATCCAGGGAAATGACGCGAATGGCCCCCGCTGGATCCGCCGGAGCCCCGGCAGCCACCCATCGACGAAGGATGGAGTATTCGGGTGAATCGGGCCGAAACCGCTGCCCCCCCTGATGGGCCACCTGCATCGTTGGCTTGAGCAGGATCAAACTGGCATCCGGTTCGGCGGGACTGACCCGGCGGCCAGACTGATCCCGGGTCAACGCCAGATAGTCCGAACGGGGATCGTCCCCCCTCAGGGACAGCTTCAACCCTCCCTTGCCCCGGGCATTCCCGTGACAAGTCCCCATGTTGCATCCGGCATGGGACAACACCGCCATCACATCGCGATCAAACGACGGAACTGGCTCCACAGCCCACCCGGACTGCGACACCACACCCCCGATGATCAACGTCAATAGAAGTCGAAGCCCCATCCTCAGTCACACCATTTCCCAAAAGAAACCCGCCTTCCGTTCACATTCACGATAAATCATATGACAACACAACGAAACCCCTGAGCATTGGAGAATCGGAACGGGCCCTGCCCTCTCCGGAATACAGTGGGCAGCCCCCCCTTCCGAAACGCCATCACGCTCCGGCCCCTCATCCTTGTACCAGCTGCCCTCCGATCCCTATAATCTTGCTACTTGGGCGTTTAGCGCAGTGGCTAGCGCACTTCCTTCACACGGAAGGGGTCACAGGTTCGATCCCTGTAACGCCCACTCTGACGTAAAACCTTACTGAATCGCATGTTGCGATACCTGACGATGTTCGTCAGTGCGGTGGAAAACCTGATTCGAGCGTGGTAGTCGACTACCACAATTGAAGAAATGGACCGCACGATGACTCGGAAGCGTAGCTCCCTGCCTACTTACCTGCTCCACAAACCCACCGGTCAGGCTAGATGCCGGATCGATGGGAAGGACATCTACCTGGGCCTGTACGGGTCGGAAAGTTCACGAATCAGGTACGGGCAACTGGTCGCTAAGCTGGCGGGCGGTATGTCAGTCGACCCGCTCGCTGACTCCAATCGAAAAGGGCCACCGCGAAGTGATTCTGAGGCTGATCCGGGGCCGACTGTCGGGGAACTCTGTCTGGCCTTCCTGCGATACGCCCAAGGCCACTACGTCAAGAACGGCCAACCAACCAGCCAGTTGCATGTCGTCAAAGGCACTGTCCGCCCCCTGAATGAACTGTACGGACTGACCCCGGCGAAAGACTTCGGACCGCTGGCCATGAAGGCCGTGAGGACGAAGATGATCGAACTCGGCTGGACGCGTGGCACAATCAATGCCTCGATGGGCAGGATTCGACGAATCTTCAAACACGCTGTCGAGAACGAACTGATCGACTCCAACATTCTTCAAAGGCTGCAATGCGTGGCTCCGCTTCTCGCCGGTCGGACCGAGGCACACGACAACGCCCCCCGCACTGCGGTTGAACCCGCTGACATCGAGGCGGTACGGCTGTTGGTGAGTCCCTTGGTCCGAGACCTGATTGACGTGCAACGCCTCACTGGGGCACGCTCTGGCGAATTGTTATCGCTTACCACTGGGGCAATAGATCGGACGGGGGAAGTCTGGACAGCGGAACTGAGCGATCACAAGACCGCCCATCATGGGCAATCCCGGACACTGCACTTCGGACCGCAATCACAGTTGATCCTGACGAGGCATTTGTCCGCTGATCCACGTCAACCCGTGTTCCCGATCACTCGCCACGCCTACTGCCGAGCGATCACCAGAGCCTGCGAGAAGGCGGGTATCGAACGTTGGGTTCCTCACCAGTTGCGACATACGGCGGCGGGAGTCGTCCGCGACCAGTTCGGACTGGAGCATTGTCAGTCGGTTCTCGGTCACAGCAAAGCCGACATGACCGAGCATTACGCCAAAGCGGGTACGGCCAAAGCTCAAGAAGTCGCACTGAAGATCGGCTGACCTCGAATACAATCGAAACAACGCGGGATAGGCTGATCCCCGACAAGTGAGGCTCCTGAATCTCGCTTCCCGCGTTGTTTACGATTTCAGGGTGAAGCGACTTTCAGGAGTCGAGACGGATGGCGAAACGGCATTCTCATTCTGCATTAAAGCTCCGGAATGAACTGAGGGACAAGGTTCACCTCCTCAGTGTGAACACGCCACCCGACTATTTCCAAATGATCCTCCCGCACAATCACAACGGGACACCGAATGGTCCGATCAGAGTGAATGCGTATGAGGTCTGCCTTGGCCAGAATCGGCCCATTCGATGGCAAGCCGATGAGGTCCGCGACCTCTGGCGACAGTCGGCGGAGTTCATTCCCGGTGCGACAGTTGTTGAGGCGGAGTCTGATGCCGGGTTCACGCTGTGGCTGTGGTCAGTGACGCAAAGGGTTTGGACAGCACGCCGCGAGATGGGGTACGCGATCAACCCTTACACGATGTGGTTCTCCGGCATTGTCACGGGATGCGCTGGGGAGCAGGTTGTCAATTCGGACCCACTGAAGGCGACGGCTATTGAGGTATCGCTGATTGCATCGCACGCAGCCAAGATTGCAGATACCGGCGAGAAGTTCTGGGCGGATGTTCACGATTGTCATCAGAGAGCGGAAGAGAATCTTCGCATTCGCGATGAGGTCAATTCGCAGCCAGACTCTCCGAACCTGTGGCTGGCAGACGGCAAGGCGAAATGCACTCTGAGGGAGTACCGCACGGCGATGCTGAATCTCATCAGGCTTGAGAATATGAGCAATGCCGTCGCCTGTTACGAACGAATGCTGATTCCAGACACCTTCAAAAAGTACCGGGGCAAGAGACACTTCACTGCCGAATTGATGGATCATCTCCGTGAAGTTGCGGTCGACCTGGAGAACCACGCGAACATAATGGCGACTGTGAACACGATACAGGCAGAACCTGCAACGGCAGGTGAAGCCTCGACAGAGAGTAACCACGAGGCTCTCGTGGCTAGCATCGAAGCGGTTTCCGAGCGGTGCATGGGACGGCTGAACGCTGACCTGCTGCTATTGAATTCAGACCGCTCGATGTGCGACAAGTTGAAAAAGGCGAATGGCTATTGGGGTACATATCCCATGTGGAGAGAACAGGTTCACGACTCACCAAGAAATGAAGCGATCGCTAATCGAATTGTCTCGACAACGTACCGTGATCGCATCATGTCAACAACGTACCTCGTTCTGTGCAAGCTGAATGAGGTCCACAAGGCTGCGGTTGATGTGTTGATGACGCGAGCCAAAGAGCTAGGGCGTGATCCTGCGGCTATCTGGAAGTCGGCGAACTACTGCCGTGAATTACTGGAGGATTACCAGAAGACGCACGATGCGTATCCAAGAAGCCGGGAGAGAGATTTCTGGCCGGATTGTCTTGGGGCAACACTGTTCACGCTTCCCGCAGACATTCGACAAGCGATTCAAGATGGGCACGCGGAAGTTCTCACTCTCTGTATCAATGCCGATGACCAGACGCCGCCATCGCCTAGACGCGGACTGGCTCTCTTGGATGCCGCACTGCTCGCGAACGAAGACGATCGAGATGCGGCCAGAGAGACTAAAAGACGATGGAACAACAACCGAGACCCGAAGCTGCCGACGCCGATGGGAGTGGCACAGAGCCATCGCCAGCGGGCGATTTACAATTGCGATGAACTGCTCGAATTCATCGCGATTGTCGACCCGGACTCGGTGCAAAGAGTTCGTAACGGGTATTTGGAACTCCTCCAGTCGGTTGCGAAAACCGTCTGAACCGACCGCAAAATGAAAGCCAAGGAATTCCCGTATTCCCTGTAAAAAGACTAGCCGATAGCCATTCAGACGGTTGGCCAACTCCAGCAACAACCGTCTAGACCTCTGGCCGATCCAGCATAACTCCCACCATCGCAGACAGCATAACGCTGTCGCACTGGCTCCCGGTGGGGATTACTCATGTCGATCGATGCTCAATCTGAAACGCTGCTTACCCTTTGCGAAGCCCGCACGGCATTCCCCGGCGGTAAGCGTCTCGCACTCGCTACGCTCCATCGCTGGCGGTTGCGAGGTGTTCGCGGGGTTCATCTCGAAACGATCCTGATTGGCGGGTTGAGGTACACGTCCCGCGAAGCCATCGCCCGATTCGTGACCGCCCAGAACGTCGACGAAACGGCGACGCCCACGCTCACTCCTGCGCAGCGAACCCGCCAAGCCATCGCGGCACAGACTGAACTCGCACGGGCCGGGATATGACCCCGGAGCAGCGTGAGGCCGCTGAACTGCTTCGCGACCTGCAAACCGATCCGAAGCGAGCGGCCATCGTAATAGCGGCCAACACGGGACTCCCTCTGGAGTTCGTCCAAGTGTGGCTGAAAACCGGACGCTGGCCGGTCCCGCGACTTGTCCAGCGAAGTCTATTCGACGCCGGGGACTCCCCCCAAGAAGCGACAAAGCCCACGACCACGGCGAGCGGTCAAGGGCTTCATCGGCTTTTCAATCCGACCGGCAAGTCGGACACCACACGCAACCCACTCAAAGGATCGCACAAGCATGATACCTGATAGCCACGACGAGACAAGATGTACGCCCCTGGAGTTGGTATTGAGCCGACTCCCAGAAGCCACAGAGGCGGGGGGCGGCTGGTCGGCATGTTGTCCCGCCCATGAGGACGGACGGGCTTCCCTGTCGGTCACAGAGGGAGCCGATGGACGAGTCTTGTTGCACTGTTTCGCGGGATGCCGACCCGCTGACATCTGCGACGCGTTGGGCCTGCGGGTGACCGACCTGTTTCCGAGAGCGTCCACACTGGCAGCGGCAACACAACCCAGCGAATCCCAAGGAAAACAGGGGTTGCGTTGTCAGTCGCCGGAGAAGCCCAAGGGCAAAGCGTTCGCGACATCAGGCGAAGCCGTGGCGGCACTGGTCCGCAGTCACGGGCCGGTGAGTATGTCATGGGCCTACCACGATGCCCGTGGGGAGTCAGTGGGCATCATTTGCCGATGGGATTTGCCCAGCGGAAAAAAAGACATCCGTCCGGTAAGCCGTCACGTCGATGGCTGGCGGTTGGTGGGGATGCCTGACTCGCGACCGTTGTACCAGTTGCCGGAACTGGCCAACGCGGATCTCGTGTTCGTCACTGAGGGAGAGAAAGCAGCGGACGCAGTGCGATCGATCGGGCTGACGGCCACGACATCTGCCCACGGATCGCAATCGGCGGCGAAATCTGATTGGCGTCCACTGGCGGGCAAGAGTGTCGCCATCGCCCCCGACCATGATCCGCCGGGCGAGCAGTACGCGGAGGCCGTGGCGGGCATCCTTGCGAGTCTTGACCCGCCTGCCACGGTCAAAGTGGTCAACCTGCCGGGCCTCCCCGAGGGGGGCGATTTCGTGGAGTGGCTCGCTGCTCAACCCGACCCCAACGACCACGACGCGGTTTGCGATGCACTACTGAAACTGGTCGAAGCTGCGGAGCCGATCAAGGCCGACGTGCCAGCCGCTGCTGCTCCTGCGGTGGACCGGTGGCAACCGTTCCCCGTTGATGCCCTGCCGGAGCCGCTGAGGTCCTTCGTAGCCAACGCGTCGAAGGCCATTGGCTGTGAGCCATCGTTCGTCGCGTTGCCAATTCTGTCCGCTTGCGGAGCTGCTATCGGCAACACAGCCCGACTGGAAATCAAGGGCGGATGGCATGTCCCGCCGATCCTCTGGACCGCTGTTGTGGGCGAGAGTGGAACAGCGAAGACTCCGGCTTTCCGTGCGGTGATGAAGCCCGTCCGGGCAAGGCAGCATGTCGCAAAGCAGCGACACGATGAGGTGGAAGTTGAGCATCAAGCGGCGATGGCGTTTTACAAGAGGGACATGAAGAAATGGGAGTCCAAGGATCAAATATCCGACGCTCCGCCACGGATGCCGGATGAGCCGCATGCCGAGCGAGTCTTCACCGAAGACGCCACGGTTGAGGCAGTGGGTTCACTGCTGGCGGGGAACCCCCGTGGCATGCTCTTGGCTCGCGATGAACTGTCGGGGTGGTTTGGATCGTTCGATCAACACAGCGGTGGAAAGGGCGGGGCCGACTCTGCGAAGTGGTTGTCGATGTACAACGGGGAGACGGTGACGATCGACCGTAAGACGGGGACGCCAAGAACGATCTGTATCCCGAATGCGGCCATGTCGATCATTGAGATCGCCGCATCGGAGGGAGACTACCTGTCGGCCCAGAAACCATTTTTGTTAATCCAGTTGAGCGATCTCTCCCCGGATCTACTGCTGCGCGATCTGAACGGCCAGCAGTTCCTGGTCATGCGAAGCAACGGTACTGGTTACGATTCCAGCCTCGTCGACCCGTTTCCGCCCGGCAGCTGGGAACGGTTTCTGCCCGGTGATTTTAATGGAGACGGACGAACGGACATGGCGGGACGGTTGTCGTCCGATGGCAGTTGGTGGATTTCCCTGGTCAACGGAAGCGGCGTTTATCAGTCAGCCACGCGATGGGGAGCGTGGAGCACATCGGCAACCTGGTCCGATCCGCTTGTGGCGGACTTTGATGGTGATGGCCGCGATGACCTCGCGGGCCGTGTTTCCAATGGCGACTGGTGGGTCTCTCGATCGACGGGAACTGCCTTGCAGGCTCGGCTCTGGGGCAACTGGAATTCCACGGCCAGCTGGGTGAACGCACAGGCCGCTGACTTCAATCGCGATGGCCGGCTGGATATCGCTGGTCGCAACAGCCAGGGAGAGTGGTTGGTGTCCCTGTCCAGCGGGACGACGCCTTCCAATTTCACATTCAGTACGAGCAAGTGGGGACAGTGGAGCACCAGTACGACCTGGAGTGATGTGGCGATCGGGGATTTCAACGGGGACGGTCGAGCTGACATCGTCGGTCGTAGTTCCATCGGGCAATGGTGGGTGAACCGCTCGACGGGCTCTTCGTTCTCCGCGGCGCTGTACTACGGTAACTGGTCAACAGGAACGACCTGGGCCGATGTGCGAGTGGCGGACTTCGACGGGAATGGTCTCGATGACATCATCGGTCGAGCACAAAACGGACAATGGTGGCTTGCCGAGAGCTTCGTGACGCAGTTCAGAACCCGTGCATTTGGAGCCTGGGCCGGACCACAAAGCCAGTGGCAGAACGTGATGGTGGGCGATGCCAATCGCGATGGTCGAGCCGACTTAATTGCCCGCAATGCGGATCAAAACCAGATCTGGACCAGTCTCTGGTCGTCCTCCGGACTGATCTCCAGTCTCTGGGCCACCTTGCCCGATTCTCCCCAGCGGCAGTGGCAGATTCTGTTTACCAGCTTGATTCAATAAGAAGTTCAGCCCATTGCGTCATGGGGGCCTCGCATACCGCCGACAGACCTTCCGGTTCGGTGAGTAGTCGGTCCATCAGTTTGTGGAAGAGGCTCCACCGGCTTCCGCTGCAGGCGGGACGGGATATGATGCAGCGGTAATCTCCGCGGACGCTGGGGCCTACGCTTGGCACATGGTCAAACCGATATCGACAGAGGCAATGATGAACGAGTTCGGGGCATGGATTCGGGTCACTTGTGTCGTGCTGGGGCTGGCGAATCTGACTGCCACAGCCGATCTTTCGGCGTCGGAAAAGCCAAACATCGTGTTCATCCTGTGCGATGATCTCGGCACGGGAGATGTGCATTGCTTCAATCCGGCGGGGAAGATTGCCACACCACGAATGGATGCTCTGGCCCGGACAGGAATGATCTTTACGGATGCCCATAGCGGATCGGCGGTCTGTTCGCCCACACGGTACGGCGTGATAACCGGACGGTACGCGTGGCGGTCAAAACTCCAGAATGGAGTGCTCGGCGGACTGAGCCCGCGACTGATTGAGCCGGGGCGACTGACCGTCGCCCAGTACCTGAAGAATGCGGGCTATGGGACGGCATGCATTGGCAAATGGCATCTGGGAATGGACTGGGTGCGTTTCCCCGGCAAGGATGTGGCCGAGCTGAACATCGAGTCGGCACAACAGAACCGCCATGTCGACTACACCCAGCCAATCATCAACGGCCCGCAAGCGGTCGGCTTTGACGAGTATTTTGGGATCAGTGCTTCACTCGACATGGTGCCGTACACCTTCATCGAGAATGACCACGTCGTCCGTAATCCGACCGGGGAACGGGCCTTCGAAATGATGCGAGGACGCAAAGGTGGCATGACCCGCAAGGGACCAACGGCCCCCGACTTTGAAGCTGCCGATGTGCTGCCTCGACTGACGGAACGAGCGGTCGCCGAAATCCGCGAGCGAGCCCCCGCCGCCCAGAAGAAAGGCCAGCCATTCTTCCTCTACATCCCACTCGCCGCGCCCCATACGCCGATCCTGCCGACCGGCGAGTGGATCGGCAAAAGCCAGCTGAACCCCTATGCCGATTTCGTGATGCAGACGGATCACTGCATCGGTCAGATTGCGGACGCCATCGACCAGGCGGGCCTGGCCGACGACACGCTCTTCATTGTCACCAGTGACAATGGCTGCTCGCCGCAAGCCGACTACCCCGAACTGGCAAAGCTCCATCACAACCCCAGCCACCTTTACCGGGGACACAAGGCCGACATCTTCGAAGGCGGCCATCGCGTTCCGTTCATCGTTCGCTGGCCGGGCCGAGTCGCAGCGGGGGCGACCTGCCGTGATACCATCTGCTTGACGGACTTGATGGCCACTTGTGCGGAGCTGGTCGGAACTCCCCTGCCGGTGAATGCTGGCGAAGACAGCTTCAGCTTCCTTCCGGCCCTGCTCTCCCAGGCCGATCGCCCACAACGGCCCCACACCATCCACCATTCGATTAACGGTTCGTTCGCCATTCGTCAGGGATCATGGAAACTGGCCCTCTGCAGTGGGTCCGGCGGCTGGAGTGACCCCACACCCGGAAAAGCTTCTGTCAACCTGCCGCCCGATCAGCTGTTTGATCTCGATACCGACATCGGCGAGACGCGAAACCTTGCAACAGAACACCCTGCCGAAGTGGCCCGCCTGACGGCGCTCCTGGAGCAAGTGATCGCCCAGGGGCGTAGCACGCCTGGAGCAGTTCAGTCCAATACCGTGCCCGTGAAGCTGCGAAAGTAATCGGGAATTCCGCGATGCCGCGCCACACCCCCCGCGATGATGATGACGACTGGCTGTCGGACGACGAGAGCTGGCGCGGGGGGCCATTGTCGGATGATGACGACGAGGAATTCGATGACGACCACGCCGAGGAGGTCACGGTCCCCTGCCGAATGTGTGGCTGTGATATCTACGACGACGCGATCCAGTGCCCATTGTGCGGCGAGTACCAGACAAAAAGCCCCCTGACCGCTTGGGAAGGCCGACCGCTCTGGTGGCGAGTCGGAGGACTGCTGGGAATCATTGCCGTCTTGCTGACGCTGATCGGACTGATGGGGTGGTGACTGGAAGGCTGGCCCTTGATCCCTGGTCGGTCGTTTCCCTTCCTCTTGTACTCCGCGCTATCATGCGGCATCGACGATTCCTGATCCATTGGAACGGTGCCCGTGATGCGCGTCTCGCCCGCTCGTCTGTTCGTTGCCTTGTTGCTGTTGTCTTCCTCCGCCTTCGCCCAGGGCCTTGCCATTCCTCGGCGGCATGACCGGGCTCCGGGCCCAGCTCTGACTCCCGAGCAGGCGGTCGCGAAGATGACCGTACCCGAAGGGTTTACGGTGGAGATCGTGGCCAGCGAGCCGCAGATCATGAACCCGGTGGCGATGTGCATCGACGAGAAAGGCCGGTTCTGGGTCACCGAATCGTTCGAGTACCCGCGCCGCGAGCCGGGGCCTGGGAAGGACCGAATCAAGGTTCTGGAGGACACCGACCAGGACGGCAAGGTCGACAAGGTTACGATCTTTGCCGAGGGGCTGAACATCCCGTCGGGGATCAACGTGGGGCATGGCGGGGTGTGGGTGTGTAATGCGCCGGACCTGTTGTTCCTGGAGGACACGGACGGCGACCTCAAGGCCGATAAGACCTCAGTCCTGCTCACCGGCTGGGGCCGCGATGATACGCACGAGCTGCCGAACTCACTGACGTGGGGGCCGGATGGGTGGCTGTATGGCCTCAATGGGGTGTTTAATTTTTCGCAGGTGAAGTACGGCAAGGATAACCCGAATCTGGCGAAGAACCCGAACCATCCGGGGTGGCCAGTGACCTGTGCCCTGTGGCGGATCAACCCGCATACGAAAGAGTTCGACATCTTCGCCGAGGGGACCAGTAACCCGTGGGGGATCGCGATCAACGATGAAGGGGAGTTCTTCCTCTCGGCCTGCGTGATCGACCACCTGTGGCACATCACGCAGTCGGGTTACTACATTCGCCAGGGCGGCCCCTACCCGCCGCACACATGGCCGATCGGGTCGATCGTCCAGCACAAGCACCAGAAGGCCGCGTACTGCGGGATCACGTGGTTCGACAGCGATGCCTACCCCGAGGAGTACCGCAAGGTGTTCTACATGGGGAACATCCACGGCGGCTGCATCAACGCCGACATCACCGAGCCGCACGGCAGCACCTACAAGGGACTGCCGCATCCCGGCTTCACCCCCAAGGCCGGAGCCTGGGACGGAGAGGGCATCACAGCTGCCAAGACCGGCGATGAGAAGTCGCCGAAGCTGGCCGATCTGCTGACGGCGAACGATGCGTGGTTCATGCCGGTGGTGCAGAAGGTCGGGCCGGATGGGTGCCTGTACATCCTCGATTGGTACGACCGCTACCACTGCTATCAAGACGCCAACGCCGACCCCGCCGGGATCGAACGCGAGAAGGGGCGGCTCTATCGGCTGCGGTATAAGGAGACGCCACGGGCCCCGAAGTTCGACCTCGCCAAGGAGACGGATGAGCAGTTGATTGAGCGGCTGGGGAGTCCGAATGTCTTCTATAGGGAGACGGCGCAGAGGGTGTTGCAAGAGCGGGGAAATAGTGCATGGAACCAGCTACGTGAGGTCGTCGTTGCGAACGAAACGCCTGTTCAAAAGAGACGCCATTCCCTTTTTGCATTGATTGGTGCTTCCGCGCCAACAGGTGATCACAAAGTGATTCGTTCGGGGGGCAATAGCGAGGAACCAGCGGTTCGCATATGGCTCACACGAGATATTGCTAGCCGCGATAAGGGCATTTTGCCTCCGACAGGGGAACGGTTGGAAAGAGAACTATCGCGGACACTACAAAATGAATCTGTGGGGCACAGAGACGGATGGATGGATGGACGCCACCCAAGAGCATGGCTTGTGCAAGCAATCCTCTATTCACAGATGAAATACCACCCAGTCCAGTTTACGCAATGGATGTTGGTGATTGCTTACAATCCTGACGATGGGCTCATCCCCCAAGTGAGCTGGCAGAACCTCCACCCACTCCTCGAAGACCACACTGACGATTTTCTAATGGTCTTGGAAAAGGGCAAATTCTTGCGGCATGGATCGATTGCCCGACTGATGCCACGTTTCGCGGCCCGCATTCTGGCTCGCAAGCAGTTCAACGCTGATGAGATCGCCAAGCTGTTGACGCTGCTCGTCGAGCAGGACAACGACGACTGTCGCGAGGCGGCGCGGTCGCTGCTCTACGCGATTGCGGACAGCAGCCAGACCGGCAGCTTCGACGCTCCCAAGCGGGAGGCGCTGAGCGCTGCTCTCGCCCCGACGTTCGCAGCCATCAGCGCTGCCGGGGAGAAGCACGCGCTGTACGTCCCGGCGACTCAATTGTCGGCGACTTGGGGCGATGCGAAGGCGATCGCCGCAGTCGAGAAGATGCTGGCCGAGACCAAGGATGAGGCCCACAAGCTCGGCTGCCTGGAGGCCCTCATCGGCGGTGGAGCAGCTTCAGCCCTCCCCTCCGCTGAGAAGCTGCTCGATGGGTCGCCGGTGCCGACGCAGGAGCAAGTCCTCGCGTTACTCGGCCGGATGAACGCCCCGCAGATCGCCCCGGCGGTGTTGAGTCGCTACGCGAAGTTCGACCCCGGCCTGCAACCGAAGGCCCTCGAACTCCTCACCACGCGGGTCGAGTGGTCGGCTCCGCTGCTGGCTGCCATCGAGGCGAAGACGATCTCGAAGGATGCCCTGAACCTGAACCAGCTGCGGCGCATGGCGAGCTTCAAGGACGAGGCGTTCGCGAAGCAGTTCAAGGCGATCTATGGCACGATCCGCGAGGGCCGCAACCCCGACCGAGAAGGGGTGATGAACTTCACCAAAGACTTCTTGCGAGGCACCCCCGGCGACGCCGAACGCGGGATCGCGGTCTACAAGAAGGTCTGTGCCCAGTGCCACAAGCTGTACGGCGAAGGGGCCGAAGTCGGTCCCGACCTGACCGGCAGCGGTCGCAACAACTGGGATCAGCTGCTGACCAACGTCCTCGACCCGAGCCTGGTCATCGGCGGCAGCTACCAGGCCCGCATTCTGCAGACGACCGATGGCCGCGTCCTGACCGGACTGGCTGTGGAAGACAACGACCAGCGCGTAGTCCTGAAGGTCCAGGGCGGCAAGCTGGAGACGATCCCCCGCGACCAGATCGAGGTCTACAAGGTCAGCGAAGTCTCGATGATGCCAGAACAGCTCGAAAAGCAGATCACGCCGCAGGAGCTCGCCGACCTGTTCAGCTACCTGGCCCTCGACAAGCAGCCGAGTGATCCGACTGCGAAGTACCTGCCGGGATATCCGAGACAGAAGTGATGAGCAAGGGAAAGAAATGGGGAACACTAATCTTCACTGATAACCACTAATCCGGAAGAAGCAGGTTCTGGTCTGCCTGGCTCCGGATTAGTGTTGATTAGCGGTGATTAGTGTTCCAATCCCGTCCTCCTTGCCCAATCCTAATCTCCATTGAATACCACTACTCTCGAACGGACCTGAACGTGCCCCGCCTGGAATTGATCTGCGATGATCAGGTTTCCCGGCATCTTTTTACGAACCACGCCCCGCTCACCCGCGCGGGTCGAGCAGGATCTTAATATGCGTTCCATGGGTCGCCGCCTGAAAGGCCTCAGCCCCCAGGGACAGTGGGAAACGACCTGTAATGAGTGGTTCGACGTGGATCAACCGGTCTTGTAAGGCCGCAATCGCGGGAGGAAACGGACCGCAACGGGAACCGATCAGCGTGATCTCATCGATGACCAGGGGAGCCAGATGGGGGCCCTGTGGATCGGCGACCGTGGTCTTGAGAACAATCGTCCCGCGCGGCCGCACTAGCTGGCAGGCGAGCGGTAATCCGGTCACCGAACCTGTGACATCCACTACTAGATCCGCTTCTTGACGAACTAGTCCCTCGAAGATCAGTTGGGTTGCGATCCCCAAGGCCGCGATCCGTTCGAGCTTGCGACGATGCTTGCCCCAGACAGTGACCTGGCATCCCTGTTGAACCAAGACCTGGGCACAAAGATTCCCGAGACGCCCATCGCCTAGGACAATCGACCGTGGGAACCGTCGCAGATCCAATTGGGCCGCAATCTGAAAGGCCGCAGCCAACGGTTCGACGAAGACCGCAGATTCGTCCGACACGGTATCGGGAATTGGATGCAGGTTTTGTTCTGGGAGCCATAGTGTGTCGGCAAACGCACCATCATGATTCAGAATCCCCAGCACCGTCCGATGCGGACAGTGCGTCGGGGCTCCGCTTCGACACGTCTGGCACTGATGGCAACTGCAATTAATCTCACCGACAACCCGCTGCCCCGCGTATCGACCTTCGCGGGCGATCCCGACAAATTCATGGCCAAGTATTCCCTGGAATCCCATGTATCCTTTCACGAGTTGCAGATCGGTCTCGCAAATCCCCGCCAACCGAACGTCCACCGGGATGGTCCCCACTGCGGGAGTGCGTCCCGCATAGTTGGACTGGTAATTCAGTTGACCATGGTGCAAGGTGAGTGCGTGCATAAAACTGAGTATGCAATTGAATCTGTTCCGAGAAAAGCGTCACGCAACTTCTCGGGAGTGTGCCTGATAACTGGCGGCGATGCATTCCGAGACACTTTCTTCCAGGATCGGGATTCACTTTCATTGGGCAGACAAGCACCGGTGTGGAATCAGTCACAGCTGGCCAGAATGTTCTTCTGGGAAGTTTGTGCGGTGGGGAGGGCGAAGCCACCGCTGAGTTGCGACTCCTTGAAAACCGGGCTCCCGCGCATGCGGCTCGGCAGGAGCCACGCCCTCCCGATACGGCAGATTCACAATCTGGCCAGCCGTGTGGAATCAGACCGCTCCAATTGACCCTCGACGAAGCCGGTGAGTAGACTCGATTTTCTCACCAGTGACTTCCATCGATCCTGCCTGGAAGTTACGCCCACGCCCCAAGGTGTTCCCATGCCTGTCACCCGGCTGACTGTTGTTGTATTGCGGTGGATTACGGCGCTGAATTTCGCAGTCGTCGGCCTGGGGCTGGGCGCGCCGATTTCACAACTGGACGCGGAAGATCAGACCGGCGAACAGATCTACAAGGAACGCTGTACCGTCTGCCATGGTCCGAATGGGGCGGGCAGCTCCGAGGCCCCTTCTCCACTACAGGGAGACCGGTCCGTGAAGGAGCTGACCAAGTTTATCCATGACACGATGCCCAAGGATGAGCCGGAATTGTGCGTGGGGGCCGACGCGGAAAAAGTGGCCGCCTACATTCATGAAACGTTCTACTCTCCGCTGGCGCAGGAACGGGAACGTCCCGCTCGTATAGAGTTCTCGCGATTGACTGTAAGGCAGTACGAAGAGGCCATCGCGGATCTCATTTCCAGCTTCTCGGGTGCGGCGGAATGGAGTACCGAACAGGGCCTCAAGGCGGAGTACTTCAAAGAGAAGCGGATGCGAAAAGAGGATCGCCTGATCGAGCGGATCGATCCCCGCATCGATTTCTCATTTGGCGAGAATCCCCCGGGCGAAGGGATCAACAAGGAGGAGTTTTCCATCCAGTGGCACGGCTCGCTCCGGGTACCCGAAACGGGGATGTATGACCTGATGATCGAGACGGAGAATGCCGCCAAACTGTTTCTGAACGATCAAGACCTGGTCGATGCCATGGTCCGATCCGGCGATCAGAAGGAGTATGTGGGTTCCACGCGACTGCTGGGGGGGCGACGGTACGAATTGCGGTTGGAGTTCAAGAAATCGAAGGAAAAAACGGCATCCCTCCGCCTGAAGTGGAGACCGCCGCACCGCGTGTGGCAGGTCATCCCCGAACAGTACCTCTCCCCGCAGGGGACTCCGCGGACACTGGTGGTGACCACACCATTTCCTCCGGACGATCGCAGCCGGGGCTTCGAACGGGGGAATGCTATCAGCCCGGAATGGAATGAGGCCACCACCCTTGCGGCACTGGAGGTAGCCAACGCGCTGACCGACCGAATCGACGAGATTGCTCGCACCAAGGCCGATGACCCAGAACGCGTTGCCAAGCTCAAAAAGTTCTGCAGCCAGTTTGCAACCCGAGCCTTTCGCCGGCCACTCACCGAAGAGGACCAGCGGTTTTACGTGGATCACCACTTCGAGACGGCTTCCATCCCGGATACCGCCGCCCGGCGATCATTGACCCTGGTGTTGAAGTCGCCCCGTTTTCTCTACCGTGAGCTGAACGTGGGAGAGTTCGACGACCTGGATGTTGCCAGCTGGTTGTCGTTCACATTGTGGGACTCCATTCCCGATCAGCCACTGCTGGATGCCGCTCAGCGAGGACAGCTGAAAACGCGAGAGCAGATTCAGCAACAGGCCCAGCGGATGGTGAGGTCGCCGCGTTGTCGGGCCAAACTGCACGACTTTGGTCGCCACTGGTTACGACTGGATCATCATCCCGAATTGACCAAGGACCCGGTAGCGTTTCCCGAGTTCACCGTCGAGGTGGTAACCGATCTGCGGACATCGCTCGACCTGACACTGGATGAATTCATCGAGAGAGAGGCTCCCGATGTCCGCGAGCTGTTTGCTGGGCAAGAACTGTTGCTCAATGGCCGACTCGCGAAGATCTATGGTGTCGATCTGCCGGTGGAATCCGCTTTTCAGAAGGTCACCGTCACCGACCGGCGAGGCGTGCTGTCACATCCGCTCATCCTGGCCTGTCTGGCCTACGACAAGGCCACCTCACCGATCCATCGGGGCGTGTTTGTCTCCCGCAGCCTGCTGGGACGACAGTTGAAGACACCGCCGGTAGCCGTGGCTCCGCTGGCTCCGGATCTGCATGCCGACCTGACCACACGAGAGCGGGTGGAGCTGCAAACCAGCCCGCCGGTCTGCCAGACCTGTCACACCCTGATTAACCCGCTGGGGTATACATTGGAAGGGTATGACGCGATGGGTCGCGTACGGACGACCGAACAGGGCCGCCCGATTAATTCCTCGGGGGCGTATATCGACCGCGCGGGAACCGAGTTCTCGTTCTCGGGCTCGCAGGAACTGGCGGCATTTCTGGTCAACAGCCCCGAGAGCCATGAGAGCTTTGTGACCCAGCTGTTTCATCATCTGGCGAAACAGCCAGTCCGCGCCTTGGGCAATGACTTTCTGGGAGGGCGTGTGCAGGCGTATCGCGAGGCCGGGTATGACCTGCGAAAGCTGACCGTGGACCTCGCCACCGAATCGGCCCTCCGCCTGCGAGAGGCTCCGGGCTCCGCTCAGCCTTAATACAACCCAGGATGTCAGATCACGCGGCATGCGAGCGACCGCTGCTGCACGTACTCTTCCAGTTCGATTCGGCGGAAGACGCTTGTCGTGGCTCCGGCGGCTCGCACGCAACTGGCCCCCATGGCGGCTCCATAGGCGAGGCAGCGATGGGCATCGGCTCCCTGCAGAAAACCGTACAGGTAACCCGCGACAAAAGCATCGCCCCCCCCGGTGCCATCGACCACTTGTTCGACCGGGAACGCTGCCGCATCCAGCATTTCGCGTCCGTCAAAATGAATCGACCCGTGGGCCCCGCGGGTGACAATCACAGTCCGCGCTCCCAGGGCGGCAAACTGCCGGGCCTGCGATTCAGGAGAATCGATTCCCAGGATCAATCGGCCTTCATCCAGGTTGGGCAAGAATAGATCCGTCACGGGCAGCACTTCTTCCAGCATCGCCCGCACGGGAGCCGGGTCGCCAATCACCACATCGAGGACGGTCAACACGCCCAGTTCGCGTGCCAATTCAAAGGCCCGCCGAATATGACTGGCCGACAGGGCGGGGTTCAGGGCAAATCCCCCCACACACAGCACCCGAGTCTGCGATAGAACTTCACGGGTGAGTGACTCACCGGTGAATTCGGCATTCGCTCCGACGGCGTGAATAAATCGGCGATCTTCACCCATCACATTGACGATCAGCGTTGCGGCGGTCTGTGCCGTGGCCGTCGTCAGCAGCTGATCACAACAGACCCCGTCGGCTGCCAGCTGTTCACGGGCGAACTGTCCCAGGCTGTCATTACCGACGAGTCCACACACCCCCACCCGCAATTCCAACTTTGCCAGATCGACGGCGGTGTTGGCCGCACATCCGCCAATGGCCATCTCGATCCGAGGCGTCTTGACCAGCGATCCCGAGGGCGGCATGACCTCGATCGGAGCCCCGACGAAGTCCACCACCATCAGACCAGCACAAAGAACGTCGAGCGGCATGGCATTGTTGCGGAGAGAGGTGAGCGTCTGTCAGCGAATCGCAATCAGGGGCCTTATTCGACCTGGACCAGAGGATGATATTCTCCACCGGCCACACGAGCCACGACCGTTTCATGATGCGAATGCAGGCCAAAGGCTGTCCGGGCCGAATCGCCCTTACCGGCCTGGTGCAGCACCATCCAGATCATTTCACCCATCCGCCAGCGTGCGGCACAGGCTTCGTGCGGGAGCATCCGTTGCCGATCCTCGCAGACCGTCAGCGGAGCCCAGGTGACCGGAGCCGTCCGGCGATCCGGAGCCCAGTCCAGCACGATCCCCGTATACAACCCGGTTTGGCTGACTTGCCCCCCAAAGGACAGTTGTTGATTCACGACCGCCACCTGACGATCGGTGCTGACCACCTTGTTTTGGGCCGCAAAAATCGGCAGCACTCGGACCGTACATCCCGTTTGCTGTAACTGCCATTCACGGCTCCGGCCATCCGCCAGGGCATTCCAGCCAGCAGTCAGTGGCAGGTGGCTGGACAGGGATATGTCGGTCTTGCCAGGGGCCCGGACTTCGTCGGCGATATAGACAAACTGGTCGACACGGGACAGCAGAATCTGACGGTAGAGGGTGACACCCTTGGCCGGTTCGGATCGGAGTTCACAAAAATCCGCATCTCCATCGGAGAACCAGCAACTGCACGCCCAGTCTCCTCCCGTGATCGCCTTGCCAGCGATCGTCAATTCACTGGTCCAGTCACCACTGAGCAGCGCGTGGTCGCCCACGGCAGCATCCAGCTCCAGCATCCCTTGCGGATGGCGCACAATGACGTGGTCTCGCGAATCCCGCCAGTCGCCGAACAGACACGCATAGCGCGCTGTATCCGACTGGTGCGATCGCAATTGCCGGGTCTTGAGAGACGGGCGGTCTTCCTTTTTCGCCTGAGCCTTGCGGGCAGCTTTGGTCCCGGCCTTGGTGACCTTGCGTGGGCGGGACAGTGCGGCATTGCGCCAATGCTTCAGCAACCGTGCAGTGGCTTCATCGTCCTGCACGCCGAACCACTCGGCAACACTTTCCAGCCAGGTCACCGCTTCATGCGGCGTTCGCGAGGGCACCCAGCGGGCTTCATGAGGAAACAACGTGATGGCATCAATGGCCAACGTCCGCAGCGATCGGCGAACCGCCTTGTCAAACAGCTTGAGTTCAGCCCGATCGGCAATCGTGCTCAATCGACCGAGCGTCGCCAGCAACGGCCCCAGGACCGCATGCAGCGAAGATTGCGGGTGGCCTTCCGAATCGGTGTATCGTTCCAACATTTCACGAACGGCCTCTCGCACCGCGAATGCATCCGTCGATCGGACCCGCTTGGGTGAGGTGACCAGCATGCGCAGGAGTTGACCTTCCATCCGCAGCAGCACCGCAGCGGGGGACCTCTCCGCAGTCCGGGTGGAACCCGTGTCGGTCCGTTCGTGGATCAGACGCCACAGCCGAACGACCGTCGCGTCGCTCAATTCGCGATGCCGCTCCAGCAGCAAGGTCGAAATCAGGCACTGCTCCAGCGGTCGCAACTGCCCCGCTGCAGGCAGCCGCTCCAGCCAGGCATCGACAATTCCTGAAAACAAATCGATCGCCGCCCGCCCTTTTCCCATGAGGGATTGACGAACTTCATCGATCAAATCGATCGAAAGAGAATCCTGGTGGGCATCCCCCGACCAGCGGAGAGCGGTCAGTAACCCCCGCTGTGAGGCAGGAATTGAAAATGCAGCCAGACGATCTCGCAGCCAGACAGCCGTTTTCTTGATGTGGCCCGCCGCCAGCACCGATCGGGAAGCCGCCGAGTAACGCAGATCTGCCGCCAGGGAAGGCAACCATGCGGCATCGGACAACACCGTGGAGGCGGTATGAATCGGTGGTGGGGAAACGCTCATCGTGCAAATTCCGACCGTCAGCCCACGCCACGGTTCGACCATACAGGTGTGATGCTCCGAGCTGCGACGAACTGGCGCTTCCGTGGCTGACGGGGTGACTGCACACCCGCCCAGCGTCGCAGAGACAGCGTATCCGGCGGGATGTCTGCTGCCAAGGAGGCCATCCGCTCAACATTCACGAAACCGGCCAGCGGCTTGAGTTCGTCGCGAACAGGACATAACGTCTCGGGAACGGAACAGTGGCAATTGAAATGTGCCCCCCGATCCCGCTCGATGAGGCGTTCCATGACTCGCAACTGGTTGCTTGGATTTGCAGCTGTCACAGCCCTGGGTTCCGCCGTCTCGGCGCAGGACCAGCCGCAGTCGCTGGACCCGCGATTGCAGATCAAGCTGTTTGCCGAGAACCCGTTGATCGTGACCCCGACTGGGATTGATGTCGACGAGACCGGGCGTGTCTGGGCCATCGAGAGCAATACGCACTTCCCGCCTGAGGGGTATAAGGGTCACCCGACCGATCGTGTGCTGGTCTTTACGGACAAAGACGGGGATGGCAAGGCCGAGGAATCGGTGGTTTTTGCGGAAGGAGTGCGGCATGCGATGAGCATCGCCGTACGACCGGCGTGGATTGAGCCGATTGAGCTGAATGAATCTTCCTCCCCTCTACCCCCGGGAGAGGGGCCGGGGGTGAGGGTTTCGCCGACACAGATTTTCCTCGCTACCCGCCGTGATCTCCAACTCGTCGAAGACACCGATCACGATGGTAAGGCCGACCGAAAAACGGTCCTGCTTCAACTCGACACCAAGGGAGACTACCCGCACAACGGTCTCGCGGGGATGGCGTTTGATTCGCTCGACAACGTGTATATCGGGTTCGGCGAGAATCTCGGCGAGACTTACACGCTCAAGGGGCGTGATGGCATCACGCTCTCCGGCGGAGCCGAAGGTGGGAACGTCTATCGATTCCGCCCCGATGGGACGAAGCTCGAACTCTGGTCGACCGGATTCTGGAACCCGCATGCCTCGTGTGTCGATGCTCTGGGGCATCTGTTCACCGTCGACAACGATCCCGACAGCCGCCCGCCGTGCCGGTTGATGCACTCGGTCCGCGGCTCCGATTTCGGTTACCGCTTCCGCAATGGTCGCAAGGGACTGCACCCGTTTACCGCCTGGAACGGCGAAGTCCCCGGCACGCTGCCGATGCTAGCCGGGACGGGCGAGGCTCCCAGCGGGCTGCTGGCCTACGAGAGTGCCGGACTCCCTGCTGAGTACGTCGGCGATCTCCTCGGCGGTAGTTGGGGCGATCACCGCATCGACCGGTTCCGCCTCAAGCAGAAGGGGGCCAGCTACGAATCGGTCGCCGAGCCGATCATCGTCGGCAACGAAGAGTTTCGTCCCGTGGGACTGGCGACCGCTCCCGACGGCTCGATCTATGTCACCGACTGGGTAAAACGGGAGTACAAGGTTCATGGCTTCGGGCGGATCTGGCGAATCTCCAACATTGATGCCAAGGCGCACCAGCCGCTGGACCTCGCCCCGATTCGGACCCAGAAAGACGAGAAAAAACTCCTCGCCCACATCAAGTCGCCCAAGATGGCCGAACGCCGCATCGCCGCTCGTCGGCTGGCGGACCTCAATATCCGCCCGCTGATTGGCCTAGCCCAGAAGGCCGACGCCTCGACCCGCGAAAAGTACGAAGGGGTCTCCGCCCTGATCCCACACAAGGGACTGGACCACGAACGCCAACTGCCGCAGTATGCCACCGTACAGGTCGCCCCGTTCGATGCGGTGCAGACGCTCTATCTGGAGGCGTACGACCAAGTCCCCTCGATCCCGAAGCTAATGGGGCTGCTTGAGAACCCGGCGGGGACCGACTCGCAGTACATTTTGGGCGCGATGCGAGCGCTCTCGCCGATGATCCGCACGCTGGGATCAAGTCAGCCCAAGGCCGCCGTCACGATCCTCAACAAGGTGGCTGGCAACAGCGACCCGTTCGTCTATGCCGAGCTGATCGGGCTGATTCGGGTCACGCTGAATGATCAGCAGATCCACAAGGCTCTGGCTTCGAAGGCGGCTCTGGAGCCGCGCTTGCGGAACGCGCTGGTCATCGCGGCGGCTCGTCCCGTAGGGCAGACAATCCTGTCTGCCCCATCGGCGAGCGGGGGCACCCTCACCCCCAGCCCCTCTCCCGAAGGGAGAGGGGAGCCGGAAGGTTTTACCCCCATCGCAGCGATCGGCCTGTCCGACCCGGACGCGGCAGTTCGCCGCTCGACTGTTCAGGGAATCGCCGAACTCAAACTCACCGCCCTGAAGCCCGAGGTCGAGAAGGTCTTGACCGCCGAGCCGATGACCGAGGAACTGTTCCTCGCCACGCTGGCTGCGCTCGAGATGCTCGATGGCAAATCGCCCGTCGAGTTCGACAAGACCCCCGCTGCGAAGTACGTGATCCCGCTGCTGAAGACCAGCCTCGACAAGCCGGCCGTGGCGATTCAGGCGATCCGTCTGGCCCAGCCGAAGGACTCGCCCGAAGTCGCCCAGCTGCTGGCCGCCGTCGTCACGGGCCAGCATCCGCTCCCGATCCAGCAGGAAGCAATCCGCACGCTCGCAACCAACATGACTCCGGATAGCGTCAAGGTGCTGAAGACATTGGCTGAGAACGAAGCGGTGGACGAATCACTGAGACTGTGGGCGTTCCTGGGACTCTCCACCGAGCCCTCACTGGAAACCACCTGGTGGCTCGATCGCCTGCAGCCTACGGGTGGGATCGTTCGCAAATCGATCATGCTGTCGCTCCGTTCGCGGAAGAACGAGGCACCAGTTCAGCAGGTGTTTGCTGCCATTCCGCCGTCCGCACGGCCAGAGTCCAATGCCGGGTGGACGGAAGCCGCACAGCAAGCCGACCCCGCGGACCATGCGTCAGTGAACCGTGGCCAGCTGCTCTTCTCCCACCCCAGCGGCCCCGGCTGCATCAAGTGCCATCGCCTGGAAGGCCGCGGCGGGATGATCGGCCCGGACCTGTCGCGCGTCGGCTCGACCTTTACTCCGGAGAAACTCATCGAGTCGATCCTCGAACCGAGCAAAGAGGTCTCGCCGCAGTTCACGAGTTGGACGATGACCACTCCCGAAGGGGTCGTGCATACCGGCATGCTGGTCTTCGAGAACGAGGGAAAAACCATCCTCGGCAACGCCGAAGGGAATACCATCGAACTCAAGACCGCCGATGTGGAAACCCGCACCCCGCAGAAGACCTCGGTCATGCCGGAGAAGCTCGTCGAGCGAATGACGCAGCAGGAATGGATTGACCTGGTGGCATTCCTGCGGTCGCGCAAGTAAGGCCGACAAGAATGTCTGCCCCGCCGATGGTTTTGGGGATTTCCCTTGCCCGAGGAGTATGGCATACTGAAGGGACACTCATTCCCTCTGTCCGGGCAGATACCATGTGGCCCCTCGTTGATTCGGTCTCCTCGCGTCGCCAAGCTCTCCTCCATGGGGGGGCTGGCTTTGGGGCTGTGGCACTGGCGGGAATGTTTGGCAACCGTTTGCTTCCTGCGGCGGATGGCTCCCCGTTTGAGGCTCGCCAGCCGCAGTTGCCCGCGCGGGCCAAGAGTGTCATCTTCCTGTTCATGGAAGGCGGCCCAAGCCAGATTGACACATTCGACCCCAAGCCGAAGCTGAACGAACTCGCGGGGCAGCCGCTGCCTCCGGGCTATAAACGGGTCATCACCGCCATGGGTGAGATTAATTCGCCGCTGCTGGGATCGAAGCGAACGTGGAAGCAGCACGGTGAGGCGGGCACCTGGGTCAGTGACTGGCTGCCGCACACAGCCGAGTGCGTCGACGATCTGGCGGTGATCCGATCCTGCTGGACGAATGGAATCAACCACTCGGGTGGCGTCTGCCAGATGAATACCGGGACGCCCATCGGCGGACGCCCCAGCCTGGGTTCGTGGGTAACGTATGGACTGGGAACTGAGAACCAGAATCTGCCGTCGTTTGTCGTCCTGACCGACTCGAACACCCCGACCGTCAACGGCCCACGGAACTGGAGCGCGGGTTTCATGCCAGCGGTCTATCAGGGAACGAAGCTGGAGTTTGGGGAAGAACCGATCCGCTTTCTGCAAACCCCCAAGGGAATCTCCGAGGCGACTCAGCGAGCCAAACTCGATTTGCTGAACCAGATGAATCGCGAACACGCCCTGTCCCGCGAGTTCCAGACCGAGCTGGATGCCCGGATCGGATCGTATGAACTGGCCTTTCGAATGCAGGCCCACGCCCCGGGTGTCGTCAATCTCGCGGAAGAGACCGCCGAAACACAGCAGCTGTACGGATTGAACAACAAGACATCCGAGACGTTCGGGCGGATGTGTCTGTTGTCGAGGCGGCTGGTTGAGCGGGGGGTGCGGTTTGTTCAGTTGTATCACGGAGCGGGCAGCAAATGGGATGCACATGCCGGAATTGAGAAGAACCACTCGGAACGATTCGCTGAGTCGGACAAATGCGTGGCGGGGCTGCTCAAGGATTTGAAACGGCGCGGCCTACTCGACAGTACCCTGGTGATCTGGGGGGGTGAATTTGGACGAACCCCGATGAGCGAAAAGGGGGACGGCCGCGATCATAATCCGACCGGATTCACGATGTGGATGGCAGGCGGCGGCGTGAAAGGCGGCCAGACGATCGGTTCGACCGACGACCTGGGATTCCATGCCGTCGAGAACCGACTGCATGTCCACGACCTGCATGCGACCGTGCTGTACCTCATGGGGCTGGACAATATGCAGCTGACCTACATGCACAAAGGTCGCCCGGAACGTCCTACGCAGAACGAGGGAGCCGCCTACAAGCTGATTACGGGACGAGATTTGGGATAGGCTGACGAGCGATCCCAGCCGAGCCAACGGGGCTCCTACTCAGAATGGAGCCCCGCAGAAGATGGAGCCCCGCAGAAGGCAGACAGCAATGCCTGCCCCACTGGCTGTGGCCCGCCTGTGACTCTAAACAGCCTGTTGAAGAACGCCGTGGGCCGGTGGAGTCACGGGAAGCCAGGACTGAAACACGGAAATTAGCGTGTCGCCAACTGCGCATCCGGTGTTGCGGGACCGGAAACCGGGCGATCGGTACGGACCACGCGTCCGGTCAGGCGGACGGCACTGGGGGCCGATCGGCGGGAAGCCGGAGTGTACCGCAGCGCCACGGAGTCGCCCTGCATCGGAGTGGCTGGCGAGGTGGTTTCGCGGGTGCCTTCCAGCCCTTCGGGATTTTCTTCGACGGGAGCGTTCATATTCTCATCCGGAGTCCCCGGAATCGAACGCCGGGGCACCGGAGCCCGTTCCGTACCCGGCAGACGTTCAGGAGCAGCCGTTGGGCTTTCTTCACCGGGAGAACGGGGGACGAAACTATCCGTGGGGGCAGTCTTCTCACCTTCCACAGGCGTCGGTTCCGGAGAGTTGATCGCGGGTTTGGCCGACTCGATCGATGTCGCCGCACAGCTGTCTGCACACGGAGTGCAGCAGCAGCTGTCGACGAAGTAGCTGCCGCTCCAGCCGTAGTCGCTGCCATAATTGGTGGTATATGCGGGAGCCGCATAGACCGGGGCGGAATAGGCGTACCCGCCGTATCCCATGTACGGGCTGGCGCCCCATCCATAGCCGCCTCCAACCCGGCCATAGCCAAAGATGGCATCGTAGACCCTGGGAATAATTCCGGCATTCGCTCGGTGAGCGGTCCCCAGGCTGGGAACCACCAAACTGGCGATGAGGCAGAACGATTTGAGGCTGACCAGACGCATAGCACGATCCTCGACTCGCAAGAAATCGGTTGACCGACGTTCGGCCTGCCGACAATCCCGCGTTCTGTACTTTCTACAATCACAACTAACCGGGGGGAAGGACCGTTGTCAATGGTCTTCGCGGATTGTGCCGATCTGGCAGTCTGAGCAAACTATCCAGGGACGGATTGTATCGAGTGTAGCGGTTCCAATGCCGGGGACGCTGGTCAGGTCTTCGATCGATAAAAACGGGCCATGCTGTTCGCGATGAGCCACAATCCGTCTCGCCAGAATCTCTCCGATCCCTTCGAGTTGCATCCACTCGACCCAGTTCGCCTGATTCAGCTCAACCCGGTAGGCATACCGGTTTTCGGGGAGCCGTTCGATCTCCACCAGCGGCGTCTCTCGCCAATGCCAGCGAGCCCAATTCAGTCCCAGCAGCACCAGCACGAATGTGCTCAGCCCCAGCAAGACGCGCTGATCTCGGTCGCTCCAGTCGAACCACGGTAGCCGGGATGAATCCAGAGCGGAGGGTGAGGGGACCGGTGAACCGGCGGGTGTATCCGGAATGGGCTGGGTCATGTTGTCCCTGACGACTTCGGTTCCGAGTGACAGCTTATCGCACAATCAGCATCGCATCCCCATAGCTGAAGAACCGATACTGCCGAGCAATGGCTTCCCGATACGCGCGGAGCATCAGATCCCTTCCGGCGAGCGTACTGACCAGCACCAGCAGTGTCGACTTCGGCAAGTGGAAGTTTGTGATGAGTCCATCGATCACCCGAAACTCATACGGCGGACGAATAAACAGATTCGTCTCCCCGGACCAGGGACGCAGCGGACCCGTCGCAGCAATGGACTCCAGAGTACGAGCGGAGGTGGTCCCCACGGCGATCACTCGTCCGCCACGGGCTCGTGTGCGCTCGATGGCCGCGACGGTAACTGCCGGAAGTTCGCACCATTCGGAATGCATCACATGGTCCGCCAGTCGCTCAACAGCCACCGGTCGAAAGGTTCCGATCCCGACATGCAGCGTCAGCGTCGCCGTCTCCACACCCAGGGCACGACAGGCGGCAAATACCTCGGGGGTAAAGTGCAGTCCCGCTGTGGGGGCTGCGATGGCTCCGGGGGTCCGGGCGTACATGGTCTGGTACCGCTCGGTATCGAGATCTGCGCGGACTTCCCGCTCAATATAGGGGGGCAGCGGAAGCTTACCGTATTGTTCAAGCAGCTGTTGAGCCCGCTGGAACGGATCGGAGACCTCAGGATCGCCTTCGGGGGTCGCCAGCCATTCTCCCTCGGCGGCCCGGCTTTGCAGCTTCAGTCGGAGCGGATGAGCGACCGCTGATCCCTGCGGTGGGGGGATGTGCAGTTCCTCGCCGACCTGCAGCTTGCCGCGAGTTTGTCCGATCAACCGCCAGTCACCTCGGGATTCAACACCCAGGAACAACCCTTCCCATTTGCCCCCGGTGGCTCCCCGGACACCCCGCAGGCGGGCGGGCAAGACACGGGTTTCGTTGAGCACCAGCAGATCACCCGCGCGTAACCATTGCGGGAGGTCGGCGAACTGGCCGTGAGTCAGAGCCTGACCGAGCCGGTCGACCACCAGCAGTCGCGAGGCATCCCGCCGGTCTAGCGGAACCTCAGCAATCAGCTCTGGGGGAAGGGAGTAGTCATAACTTGAAAGTGCCGACAGATCGGCGGGCTGACAGGCGTTCTCGGGGGCTGGGGGCAGGTTCATGCGGGAAGGATGAGGTCTGGAAGAGCGGGACACAACCGAAACCAGGGTTGAATGCAAGGCTGATCTCGCAAGCAGGGGTCGGCAAATCGGTGATCGTGGACTCCCTTCCTGCAGCGGTCCATCGTTACCATGCGGTGGGCTACTCAGTGATGGAATACATGGTCAAGCTCAGCGTCAACGTCAACAAGGTCGCCACACTCCGGAACACCCGGCCTCTGGGCCTGCCGAGTCCTCTACGAGCGGCAGAGATTTGCCTGGCTGCGGGGGCTCACGGGATCACGGTTCATCCACGTCCAGATCAGCGGCATATCCGGCCCTCCGATGTCGATGAAATTGCCGAGTTGCTGACGCGTTACCCGGATGCGGAATACAACATCGAAGGGAATCCGTACTTCGATGAATTCATGCGACACTGTGAACGCGTTCGCCCGACACAATGCACGCTGGTTCCGGATTCACTGGAACAATCGACCAGCGACCATGGCTGGGATCTGACACGTGAGAGCGAACGGCTGCGGCCACTGATTCAGGAACTGACTCGCTATGGCTGCCGGGTCAGTCTGTTTCTTGACCCGCGTCCCGAACTGGTTGTGCCTGCCCGGGAAGTCGGAGCGGACCGGATCGAGTTGTACACCGCCCCTTATGCCGAGGCGTTTCATACCGCTGACCTGGGCTCGGTCGTGACGGCTTATCGAGCCACAGCTCAAGCCGCCACCGCTCTGGGACTGGGAGTCAATGCCGGTCACGATTTGAGCCTGCAGAATCTGTCGCTGCTCAAGAGCCAGTTGCCCCAACTGCGGGAGGTGTCGATCGGACATGCATTGATTGCCGAGGCGCTGGAGTTCGGCCTGTCCGACACCGTTCGTCGCTACCTGTGGCTGCTCCAGGTGGAGTGAATCTGAGCGTTGCCTGGTCGTTGATGATTCCCGTGTTCGACGCTCTGACGGAAGGCCCGTGTTGTGGCTCATATCGCTCTTGAACTACCGACGATCCAGAACTGGAGCTGTCACAACTGTGGCGGCTGTTGTCGGCAGCACGCCATCTACATCACGGACGCTGAGCGAGAACGAATCACGGCACAGGGGTGGCACGATCTGCCCGGGTGGCCCGTTGAGCGGGGGGTGATCGTGCGGGAAGGCTCGCGGCAGCGGCTGGCAACCCGCGAAGATGGGGCTTGTATCTTTCTGGATGAGCAGGGGCTTTGCCGGATTCATGCCCGATTCGGCGAGCCTGCCAAGCCACTGGCCTGCCGTGTCTATCCGTATGCTTTTCACCCTGCGGGCGCGGGGTTGACCGTCAGTTTGCGTTTCAGTTGTCCTTCGGTCGCCCGCAATTTGGGACGCCCGGTGACGGAGCAGGTCACCGATCTGCAAGCACTCGCACAGGCGGTCTTGCCCGCGAACTATGCGGGAATGGCCCCTCCGGAACTCGCCCGGGGTCAACGGGTCACCTGGGAACGGTTACTCGAAGGCGTGGATGCCCTGGACGGGATGTTATCGGTGCCACATGTTCCCCTGGGGGTCCGGTTACAGCGGATCGCCGTCTGGACCGGATTGATGGAACAGGCACCTCTGGCCGCGTTACGAGAAGAACAGCTGGCCGCATTAATCGAGCTGCTCTATGCCGAGAGTGAAGCCCGGGTGAGTTCCGAACGGGCGGCCATCCCTTCGGGGATGGGGCTGCGACTGTTCCGACTGGCGGTCGGTCAGTATGTGCGGCATGACACCTTTGCCCGCAAGCCGACATGGCGGGATCGCTGGGATTTCGTGTGGTGGGGCGTGCGGTTCGCAAGGGGCAAGGGGCTCACGCCCACGCCGCATCCCCGGTTGAAGGCCGTCGCATTCACGGATCTGGCCGGGACGTTTGGCCTTGTGACACCGGAGATGGAAGCCCTGTTGACGCGTTATCTGCGGGTCAAGGTCCAGGGCCTGCACCTGTGTGGCCGGGCGGCATACGGGGAGTCCCTGTTTGATGGAATACGGTCATTGCTTCTGGTGATCTCGGTCGTGCTCTATGTGACCAAGTGGATCGCCAGCAGTGGTGGGCGGATTCAGTGGACGCTCGATGACCTGGTCGAGGCCATGACGATCGTCGACCACAATCACGCCTATTCCCCCGCGCTGGGGACCTCCAGCTCGCTGGGGCGGGTGCGATTACTGAACACGACGGGCGATCTGCCCCGCCTGTTGAACTGGTGTGGACTCTAACGTAAGCCTTCACTGCCGGGCCAGAGGCTCGATGGAGCAGCGGACCATAACAGCCTATCCCACGTTTTCAACGGACTGATAAAGAACCGAGGGGCCGGTAAGGCCCCTCGGAACGAATCACTCATAGCACTGCCAGGAAATTCAGCTGCGGGAAACTCAACCGTTATTCGGCAACCAGAGTTTCTGTTCACCGGAGGACGAGGCCCCTGCATCGGGTGACCAAAGACTTGCCCCGCCCGCACTGGAAGGGGTCACAATCCCCGATTCCCATGGTCGATCCAGACCCAGCTCCAGCGCCATCTGCGTCAGCAGCTGCCGCAGCGGGGGGATCTTGGCCCCGAACAATTCCCACAGTTCCTGGAACAGGCTCTTCAGGCGTGAGGCATCCTCCAAAGAGGATCGCACGTCGCGGAGCTTCCATTCGGCCATCTTCTCGAACGAGTTCGGCAGCTTGCTGACGATCTCATATCCCCTGGCGATCCATCGGCGAGCGGCAACGTCATCCATAGACCGTGAAGCCAGTTCAAACAGGTTCGACACGATACTCAATCGCTCGTTGTCGTCGCTCACCAATTGGGTTCGCAGCTCCAGCAGATCATTCAGAACAGCCACCGATGGTTGCACCATTGCAGCCATCGTTGTCCGACGCGAGATGACCGAGAACTGGCTATCCGTCAGTCCCGACAATGCCACTCGCCGCAGCTGGAACAAGCTCAACGCCTGCAGGTGCTGGTCATCGCGGACCGTCGTGGATGTCACGGCGGGCAGCTTCAGCGATTGCCGCAGCAATGCGATGGGAGCGATCCAGCGAAGGTCTTCCGCGACCCCTTCGAAGCACTCGAGTGAAGCGGCCAGCTGGACCTGGGCATCGGGATTGCCGACCAGATCCTGCGGGGCCTTCCCGTTCAGGGCGACCTGCGGGTGCTTCCTCCACGCATCGACCGATGCGGTGAGGAACTCGCGACGCAGTCGACGACGGTCGCCCGCAGGCACGGTCCGTGGCACGTAGTAGTCAAACGTCACCGGGGCATCGTCGGGACGTTCGCGTCCTGCCACGACCCCTTCGGGCGGATTTTTTTCACTCGGGCGGATCAGGTCGCCCAGGGTCTGGCGGGCCAGAGCCAGGGAATCGTCCAACCGCTTGCCAACCAGCCCCGTGACGACCACTGCGGGCGATTTGGTCTTGTCGGCATCGGCGTCGAAGACCGTGACTCGCCCGATAATCCGCGACAGATCACTGATCGCGACACCCGCCGCATAGTCCTTCGAAGCCCGGTCGATGATGGCGTAATTAGCTGCCAAGGGCTGCTCAAACTGTTCATCCGATGTCACCGGCAGCCGGATCAGCCGCGGCTCACTGTCGCACTGGGTCAGGGCCTTCGCCACCGAATCGGTCACAAAGTCGACCGACCGCAACTCGATGCCGTTGGCGGGCAGATTGCGAATCAGCTCCTGGGCCAAGGTTTCCAGCTCAACCGCCAGTTCGAAGTTGTCCGTTGATAGCTCCGAGGCCTTGCGAAACGCGGTTGCAGCGGCAGCTTCGTCGCCATCCCAGGCCCGGAACAAGCCGACGAGATGCCACAGGGCAACGGATTTCGGGTCGTCCTGTTCGGCGACTTCGGCGAGGAGAGCCGCAGCATCCCCCCAGCAGGCCACCGAGGCCAGTCGCTCGGCCCGGTTGACCTTTTCAGTGGCTGCGGCAGGAGCGATGTACTGCGGCACCTCATGACCACCCCGGAATGAGGGGGGAATGCTGGCGTCCATATCCAATTCGGTCACCCAGTTGACCAGTTCGGTCCGCTGGTTGTCGTTCGCCAGCTGCAGGGCCATGACCAAGTGCTGCCGGGCGGCCATGAACTCTTCGCGGCCCATGTGGTATTCGGCGAGGAACTGGGCGAGGCCCGCCACGATGACCGGTTCGGCAGCGATCGAGAAGCGGAAGGCGCGGCGAATCGCTTTCCGAGCTTCAGGCAGTCCATCCGCCTGCAGGGTGGCCATGGCGTACAGGGCATTCGCGCTGGGATGGTCACTCTTGTTACGCAGAAACATCAACAGGGCCGTCTTGGCATCCGAAGCTCGGTCATCGGACATCAGGGCCGCTGCCTGCCGGGTAATCACCCAGGGATTCTGGCTGTGGGCCTTGGCCAGCTTGTCGAGAATGTTCAGGGCCATTCGCGGCTGGTGGTTGTCGATCAGGCGTTCCGCCTTTTCCATCTCGGGAGAGATCGACTGACAGCAGAACTTCAACTTCTTCCCGCTGCCACAGGGGCACGGAGCGTAGGCATCCATCGGCATTCGAGCGTCCTTCACCGCCAACCGGCGGCCAGTGTGCGGCCCCTCGGGTTTCTACCACAGGGCACGGGTCAAGCTCCGAAATTTAGCCAATCACGGTCCGGGGTGACAGCCTGTTCTGTCTCGCCCCGGCCAAACGGGCGGGTGGAGTCAGTCCGCCCCGCGTTTTACGCGTTTCACGTCCGCAGCTTCCGGCAGATTCTTGTAGTAGGGATCGAGCGGATAACAGCCGGAGATGATGCCATTTCGGGGGGCCGTTGTGCAGTCGCTGAACGTCCGGCAGACCTTCTTGTCGGCAGTAAAGTCTTTCCCTGCCAGGATCTTGGCCGGCAGCTGCCAGTCACTGAGCACCATCCGTCCCAATCCAATACTGTCGACCCACCCGTGACGAACCAGGGCCTGAGCCACATGGGGCAGATATTCCTGCAGGTATGTGTAGGCTGTCCCCACGAACACGGGGCGGGAATCGGCGGATTCCTTGGAAAAATGCTGGAAAACCTGCCGCACTGCTTGAATCTGCCGCACGCAACCGACGAGTGGATCTTCCAGTAGTGAGTACCCGTCCGAAGGCGGGTAAATCGCCGGACGCTGGACATGCGGATTGTAGTAGGGCGACCCCGCTGTCAGGTTCCAGAGTGCCACATCCTGCTCCTGCCACAATCGGCGAATCAGTTCCACGGGCTCCCGCAAATCGATTTGGTGCGGATTCGCCCGATCTGCCCCGAAAACTGGATAGAGCTGTCCTTCCTCAGGGGCCATGGGCACTCCTGGTCCCATCACGCCCGGCGTCGAGCGGTCGGAATCGGGACGGTAGGCAAACGTATCCCACAACGACAGCCGGATTCCGATCGCCAGACCCGGACACTCGCTCCGGACCCCTGCCACAATCTCGCGAATGAACCGCGAACGGCCTTCCAGATCGCCGCCATACGGCCCCGGACGGTCAAAGGCCGACAAAAATTCATGCCCCAGATAACCGTGACAGCACTTCAGATCAACAAACTGGAACCCCGCGGTTTGAGCCGCTCGGGCACTGGTGATGTAGGCCGCAATCAATTCCCGAATCTCGCCATCAGTCCATAGGGGGCGGTCGTCATCGGGCGCGATGCCCACTTTCGCATCGAGGGTGGGATGGTGATAGGCCACACGCGGTTCGAACCGGTCGGATCGATTCGGCTTGCAGAAGCGGCCCGAGTGGGTCAACTGGAGCCCGACCACCAGATCCTCGGTCGCCTCTGCCCCAAAGGCTTCGGTATGTGCGGTTGTGGCCTCGACTAGCAACGTGCGGAGTGAGGCCTCGTTCTCGGGCCGATAGCACAACTGACGGGGATTCGCCCGCCCATCGGGCCGCACGGCAAACGCTTCGCCTCCCCACAACAGCTTGGCTCCTGACAGGCCAAAGTTTCGCCATCGCCGGAGGGTATGCTCGCTGGGCTGACCGCCAGGGGTGCCGTCCCAGCCTTCCATCGGATGAATGCACCAGCGGTTACCAATTCGCAGTTGTCCCGCGATCAAGGGGGCCGCCAGCGGGCTGTTTTCGGCTGCCGACAGGGGCCGCTCATCTGCGGGCAATTCTAGCCCCAGTGCCGCGACCGCTTGCCGGAAGTCGTTGACAGTCTTCAGGGTCGGGATGCGAATGGGGGGCAGCGACACAGTCAAATCCTGTAAAATGGGGGCGGCGTCTGGCTGCGAATTCTTCTGCATCTTCTCGGGATGGACGGAACCGTCAACTCGTGAGTGGTAGAAAGCCGTTTTCGGGGGTTTCCGAGAAGAGGCCGACGGGGCCTCACTACGACCGGACTATCCCATTCGGCAGACTGAGTCACCCCGCAGCGATGGCCTGTCGGCGGAATCTGCCGCATTTGAACCACCCCGCCCCCCGATAACACAGCCCATGCCCCGCCCGTGTGCAGGCATCGTGCGATGGATTGCCGCCGAACTCAATTGACATTGGCCCAACCCATCGACCGCACTGTCAGCCATCCGGGGGGATGATGACGAAGCTGCGGTCCGGAGCGACCACCTTGGCTCATTCGCACCTTGTGATTCGACATCTGATCAAAGGCCTTCAAACTCGCGGTCGCGAGGCCCTGGAGATTCGTCTGCCCGATTCGATTCAAGATTTTGTGAACTCCGTGGCCGACCTGTTTGAACCGTTTCGCGGCGAGGCTCGAGTCGGCTTTGAGTGTACATTTATCGAAGACAGCTGGGAAATTTCGATGTTTCTCGGAGCGACCGAGATCGTCGGCGGCCCGCTCGACGGGCGACAGATGCCTCAGAATTTCCGCTTCAATTTGCAAGGATTGTTTGACCAGTTCGACTCAATCCAGTCATTCCTGTGGAATGCGATGCCGGACAATCCGCTGCTGGATGATTCCCTGCCCATGTCGCTCGTCGTCGTGGAAGGTGTCGTTCGGGGACAGACTGTCCGCCTGCAGTTGCATCCCTCCGCTCCGGAAGAAATCGGCCCAGCAGTCCGCGAATATCCGGACGGCAGCTATGAACTTTCCGAATAACGCCGTGGCGATCCCGAGTGGATTTTCCGGGAACAAGGCCCGTCGGGTGTCGACCGCCTTGACACCTGACCGGGGCGTCTGCTTTACTTCCCGACCTTGATTCGAGCCGTTCGCGGTTCGTTCAGCGCCACCGTAGCTCAGTTGGTAGAGCAATGCTTTCGTAAAGCATAGGTCGTCGGTTCGAGTCCGACTGGTGGCTTTTTCTGGCCACCGGTGAATGGCGGATTACTGCTTGTGGTAACTCACTCGCGAGGCGAGCGTTTGCTCGGCCAGCCCGATCAGGATCAACCCCCACAGAATCCACCACCGAACATCTTCGCCCGGCGATTCCCGGCGAATCCAATCCAGGGCCCCGGGGGCCTGAATGGTATAGGTGATGTCCGTCAGCTGTTTCTTGAGCTGATCATCGGAGGCCAGGGTCATCTGGCTCTCGGAAACCGGAACGTTAAATGCCAGCAGCGTATCACGAGATGATTGGTCCTGCAGGTAACGTCGCAGGCCATACACCCCCGGCATTTCCGTCTCGCGGAAAGCCAAAACCGCCTGAGCCGGAGCCTCTGTTGTCGTAGAGGTCTCCGGAGTGGAACTGTTCCGAGTGGCTTTGATCTTGATGACCCGTTCATCGGGAGTCGTGATTTCAACGTCCTCGCGGAATTGCGCCAGATCGAGTGTCGTCTGAATTTCTTCGCCCACCGTCATCCGAGGCAGGGAGCGGTCGCGACGCGCCAGACGTTTGGCCAGTTCCAGCTGGGCCACCACAAAGGTGGGACTGGCGTTTCCACTGGCCCAATCGTTCCACACTAGCGGGGGCGGGGCATCGGTGGGCAACTCCGCCAGCGCCAGTTTTTGCAACGTCTCGGACAAGGCGGTCGGCCCGGCGGAGGTCAGGCAGGCGATCACTCGCCCCTGGCCAAATTCGTGCTCGATCATGAGCGGTGACCCGTCGCGCAGGCGAGCAATGACATTGGATCGCTCGGCCAGCGAACGGTCCCGATCGACCGGAAAGTAGGCGTTGATGGTCACAAAGTCGACCAGCGGGTTCTCCTGACCGGCAAGCAGGGAGAATATCGGGTGATCCGTGACCTCCAGATCCGCCGCCTGGGAACTCGGAGACGGTGGCAACAAGGCCGGGGACATCCCCAGTGCCATCGGCAACAGCCCCTTCCCCTCCGCATACAACTGCTGGTTGTAGAAGGCGGCATTGATTGTTTCACCGGCAAACCACGCCAGCCCACCTCCGCGTGACACATATTTCTGAACCGCTTCAACCGCATCCGGCGGTAGATCGGCAACGTTGAGCATGTAAACCAGCGAGTATTGGTCCAGCGTCCGTTTTCGCAGACCATCCGGGCCATCAATGGTCACCGCGTATCCCGTCACCGCCTGATCCGCTGCTAGCGAGTCGGCGACATACTGCCCCTGAATCGCCCCCGAGGTCCCATCAATAATCAGGACCGGATTCGACTGCGGAACGTCAATCGCCAACCGCCGAATATTGTCCGCTTCCAGCCCATCCGGCCCCAGTGAGACCTCCACTCGATGCAGTCCGCTGCTGGGGAAGTCCACATCGAACGCGACTTCGCGTGTCTCCCCGGCGGGAACCGTGGGAATCGTTTCCCGTCGGTTCAGCATCTGGCCATCGATGGCGACCGATAACTTGGTCCCGGCAATTTCCCGTGTCCCGTAGTTGGCAATCGTCGCCCGCAGCGAGACCGGAACCCCGACCGCTGCCGTTTCCACGCTTCCCGTCAATTCGGTGACCGCCAGATTCTCGTGCGGCTCGGGAACCAGACGTACCAGATTCAGACTCACCCCGGCGGCGTCACAGGCCTTCAACTCGGTGGTCAGCCCCGCATCGTCATTCCAGTCCACGCGTCGAAAGTCCGACAGAATATGCAGCACCTTTTCCGTCGCCCGGTCGTCGGTCAGCCGTTTCTTGATCGTCTCGATCGCCTTTTCCAGACTTCCCGACTGATATGTGCAGGTCAAATCCTGAAGCTGTGCGGCCGCGTCATCGAGCAGCTGGGTATCGACTTCGCGTTCAGTGAATCCGGATGTTGTCACGGTCGGATTCGACAGCATGACCACGGTGATCCGCTGGGTTCCCGGACGGTCGGCTCCCTGGGCGATGATATCTCGCAGGACGATCTTCGCCTGGTCAAAGGCACTTCCCTCGCCGACCTGATCCCGCATCGATCCACTGTCATCGAGCAGCACCACGTGATGCGTCTTGGCTCCCTGAAACAGGGAGAGATGCCGTGGGTCCAGGATTAACCGCCCCACCAGCGCCAAGATCAACAGCACCAGTAATATCCGGGCCAACAGCAGCAGCATCTGCTCGATCAGCACACGCCGCCGGTTCTTCTGCTCGCTAGCGAACAGGAATTCCATGGCGGCAAACCGCACCGTCCGATACCGCAGGCGGTTGATCAGATGGATGATGATCGGCAAAGAAACCAGAGCGAGCCCCGGCCAAAACAACGCGGGATTCAGAAAGTGTTGAAGAATCCACGTCGACACGGAGCGGACCTGTCAAGGAAAGGGGAAATCGGTCGCCGTGGATTGTAGCGGCTGCTCCATCCACCGGGAGGTCTGTTCTCGGGAACGGACCGAATCGGGAGTCCCGGGCATGCTCCCCACCTGACCGTTTATTGCCCGCCGTCGCCGGGGATCGGCCAGACGCGGCCGGCCAGCATCCCGCCATCAACGTAGATCGTCTGCCCCGTCAGAAACCCCGCCGCGTGCGAGGCCAGGAACACCGCCGTTCCGATCAGATCATCCGGCACGCCCAGCCGACCGAGCGGGCAGTTGGCTGTATTCCAGGTCTGCATCGTCGGGTCAGACCACAACTTCTGCGTTAGGTCGGTCAGGATAAATCCCGGGGCCAGTCCATTGACGCGCACTCCCCGCGGGCCCCATTCGATCGCCAATGACCGCGTCATCCCGTTCATCCCGCACTTGCTCATGGCGTAGGGCGTCACGTTCTTCAGTGGACCGCCGCTGTTCAGCGAGTCGATATTAATCACGCTGCCGTGACCTTGGGCGAGCATGGCACGCCCCACAGCCTGGGCCATGAAGAACGCCCCCCGCAGATTGATATTCATCACATAGTCGAATTGCTCTTCGGAGTAGTTTACCGCGGGTTGCCGAATATTGACGCCCGCCACATTCACGAGCGTGTCGAGTCGGCCACACTCCCGGACGATGGTCTCCACGACCGCCTGGTTCTGAGTCGCCACCGTTACGTCACAGACGAGTGAGCGCACCGCGTGGGCTCCCCCCGAAAGCGAGGCGGCTGCCGCTTGCAGGGTGTCAGCGTTTCGCCCGGTGATCCAGACGCGGGCCCCGCGCTGGGCGAATCCCCTGGCGAGGGCCAGGCCGATCCCCCGACTGCCGCCGGAAACGAGGACGACCTGTTCGGCCACCGAAAACAGCGTGTCAGACATGTCAGACATTCCGTGGACTCATCATCCGTGGGGTGTGGCCTGGGCATGGAACCAACCGACCGTCTGCTGGAGTCCCTGCTCGAACGGCATTTGTGGCTGCCAGCCCCAATCCTGGTTCGCCCGGCTGGCATCAATCAGATTCGACCGCAGGTCACCCGCCCGCGCGGGTCCGCGCAGCAACTCGGGAATGCGGCGGGAAGCGCCGACCCGTCGCACGCATTCCTCGTAGATCGCCGCTGCGATCTGGTTGGTGTCGACTCCCCGACCGGTCCCCACGTTATAAGGCCGGAACGGCTCGAGCGTGGGCTTCGTCAAGGCGTTCAGATTCGCTTCGGCCACATCGGTCACATAGACATAGTCCCGGACATAACGCCCGTCGCCATTGATCGTCGCCGTTTCGCCCCGCAGCAGACGCTGGCAAAATATCGCCACGACCCCGGCTTCGCCATGCGGGTTCTGTCGCGGACCGTAGACGTTTGAGTACCGCAGCGCGAGCCCCTGCATCGCGGTGTTCGTGGCATAGAACTGCACGTAGCGTTCGCCGACCCACTTGGAGATTCCGTACGGTGAAACCGGATCAGCGGGGTGCGTCTCAGCGGCGGGGGCGAAGACATCGCCATACAGCACCCCGCCCGACGAGGCGAACACGAACCGCTCGACGCCCGCGCGGTCCGCCGCTCGGAGCACGGACAGCAGTCCCATGACATTGACCTCGGCATCGAAGTACGGCTCGCGAACCGACAGCGAGACCGACATCTGGGCCGCCTGGTGCGAGACCGCCTGCGGGCGGACCTCTTCGAAGACCTGCTGCACGGCGTCGGGCTGCCGAACATCGACCTCATATAAGCGGACCCCAGCGGGCAGATTGCTCCGCTGCCCCGTCGACAGATTGTCGATCACGACTGGCTCATGTCCGGCGGAGAGCAGTCGTTCGACGATGTGGCTGCCGATGAATCCGGCTCCTCCGGTGACGATCACGCGCATGATGAATCTCCGGATCAGAGGCCGAGGGACCGCCAACGGGCCACCGCTGCTTCAGTTCGCCAACGTTTCTGCCACGTCTGTGCGGTACGCGGTGATGCTGGGGATCAGCCCGCTGAGGATCGCCAGTCCGATGGAAATCGGCACGACGACCAGTTCGTACGGAGACCACGCCCGAGGATCAAGCAACAGCCCACTGCGAGCCTCAATGATCGGTGAAGCCACGTAGACCAACCCATGCCCCAGGACCAACCCCAACAGCCCTCCCCCGACACACAGCAGCACGGTCTCGCACAGAATGATCATCGAGACGGTCGTCCGCTGCGCCCCGAGAGCCCGCATGATAGCGATCTCCCGCCGACGTTCGGCCATCGAGTTGTAGATGCTGACAAACACGCCGATCCCCGACACAGCAATAATCAGCCCCGTCATGAACAGCAGCACGGTCTGCAAGTTTCCGACGAGCTTCGACATGATCTGACTCATGACCTGGATCGGATTGACCGCTTGGGCCTGCATCCCTTTCTTCAGCTCTTGTTTGATGCCGAGCGAGGACATCGTCGCGGCCAACTGATCGGTGGGATCACGTTTCATCACCAGTAGAATCGAGGTCACCTCTTTGGCAACGTCCGGGACTGCATGAGCGTGGTGGGCATGGTCATGCCCCCCCGCTTCGTCTTCGGCGGCGTGGGCCAGTTCCGCCTTGTACTTCTCTTTGAGACCGTTGATATCCTCCGCAAAGAACAGGGCCTCGCGCTGGATGGCTTCAATCAACGGTTTCTCGTGCCCGGCCAGCAGGAAGAACCCGTCAACATGTACAAAGACGCAGCGGTCGTTCGGTGTCCCCGTCGGCTTCAAGACCCCCTTCACGGTAAACTTCTCATCGTGGACATGGCCGTCTTCAGTATTCCCACCGTGCAGCAGTTGGAACTGTGAACCAATGCCCCACTGGTTCTTGCGGGCGACTTCTGCCCCGATGACCGCATCCCAGGTTCCTTGGAGGAAGTCGCCGGGGTTCCACACGCGGAACTGTTGCGGTTCGGGAGTTCGGGCGTAAGGGGCTTTGAAGAACTGCGGCGATGTGCCAATGACCGGGAAGTTGCCCTCGTTGGTCGTGTCACCAAAGCAGAACGGGATCGCGAGATCGACGCGCGGATCGTCCTTCCATTGCAGGTAATACCGCCACGGCAAGTTCTCGATCGGTTTGTCGATCCGGTAGACCGTACTGAGCACCAGCTGGGTTTCACTTCCCTGGGGCCCGATGATCAGATCGTACCCGGTGCCACTCTGGGAAAACATTTTCCCAATGACGCCGTGCAGCACGAGGACCGTGACCATCAGGGCCACTCCCAGAGCGACACTGACCATCGTCAGGACCGAGGCCAGACTACGCTGCTTGAGGTTCTTCCAGGCAATCGTGAACAAATTCATGCGGCACCTCCCGGCTGATTGAAGTCGGCCAGAGTCACAACACGGGGAAAGACCTGGGCCACCTCGGGGGCATGCGTCACCAGCAGCAGGGAAGCCCCTTCCTGTTCACAAACCGTCCGAATCAGATCGAGGATCTTCGACTGGTTGGCCGAGTCCACACTCGCGGTCGGTTCGTCGGCCAGCACCAGCTTCGGCGAGTTGGCCAGCGCTCGAGCCACCGCCACCCGCTGTTGCTCTCCCACCGACAGCATCGGCGGTCGATGGTTCATCCGATGCCCCAGCCCCACGCGATCGAGCAGTTCCCGGGCCCGTTCGCGCCGCACCGGCTGCCCACCGAATGTCATCCCCAGCAGCACATTCTCCAGGGCTGTAAACGCCGGCAACAGATGAAACGACTGAAACACGATCCCCAGCCGCTGCGCCCGAAACCGGTCCCGGCTCGGCTCCGGCAGCTTGGCAATGTCGAGACCATCGACAATCACCTCACCTTCGTCGACGGCGGTGATGCCTGATATCGCATTCAGCAAGGTGGTCTTCCCGCCCCCGCTGGACCCGATCAGCGCGACCTGTTCCCCGGCATTCATCGAGAACTCGCGGACCCCCAGTACGGGCAACCGCCCCCCGTCGGGAAGTCGAAAGCTCTTCTTGACATTCCGCAATTGAAGTGACATCAGCGATCCCATCTCCATTGGTGCCGACCAGCCCGTTGAACACGGAGTGTAACGGATCACGGACCACGCATCGACCGGGGCCCTGCCGGGCATGGAATGCGTGTATGCCTCGAAATACAAGCCGGGAATCATCCCCCGGATGCTATTTGCCGCGTTCGCGGAGACGCGGGTCGGTGGCTTGTTGCAAAGCCTCCCCAATCAGGTTGTACGACAACACCGTTAAGAACACCGCCAGCCCCGGATAGACCACCAGCCACCACAACTGATGATTGGTCTGCGCGGAACTGAGCAGCGTGCCCCAACTGGGGTTGGGAGGCGGGGCACCGAACCCGAGGAAGCTCAGCGAGCTCTCCGTCAGAATCGCCGCTGCGATCCCAAACGTGATCGGCACCAGCACCGGAGCCAAGGCATTCGGCAAGATGTAACGGAAGATGATCCGGGGCGTCGAGATCCCCGAGACGCGGGCCGCGGCGACATAATCTGACTGCTTAATACGAAGGAACTCGGCCCGCGTCAGTCGCGATATCCCGGTCCAGGCGGTCGCCCCGATGATTGCCATGGTATGCCAGATACTCGGCTCCCGAATCAACGAAAAGATCGCGAGGATCAACACGAGTGTCGGGACACAGAGGACCACTTCGGTCATCCGACTCAGGATCATGTCGACCCAGCCTCCGAAGTATCCGCTGATCGCCCCAATAATCAGACCGATCGTGGTGGCGATTCCCATCGACACGAATCCGACGAGCAGGGCAATCCGCGTCCCGTGGACCATTTTGGCAAAGACATCAATTCCCGTTTCATCGGTCCCGAACCAGTTTTGTTTCGAGGGCCCGCTCTCGTTTCCGAGCGGGTTGGCCGGACGGTCGGGCCATTCGTTCTCGGCCACCACCCGGTATGGATCGTTGAACGAGAGGGGCCAGATCGCCCAGCTCTCGGGGTCTTTTCTGGGCAGGTTGCGGGCGTATTTCTTAAAGAATTTGTCCTTCACAAAGATCGGGTTTTCCCAGCTCTCACGGAAGTACCCGAGTGCTGGGAAGTAGAGTTTTCCCTTATACTTGCAGACAATCGGCTTGGTCCCCGCAATGGCCGGAGAAAAGATCGCCACCAGGCCGAGAAACCCCACAAAGATCAACGCCACCACTGCGGTCTTATTCCGCAAGAACCGCTTCCAGGTCTCTTCCCAGAAGCCGCGCGACACCGATGGACTGGTTGAACTGGTCATGGCTGGCGAACTCATCCGATCAGATCCCCCAAGGACAGGTATTCCACAGCCCATAACTACTCGCCGCTGTCCTCGATCCGCACGCGCGGATCAACCAGGGCGTACAGCACATCGGCCAGGAACTGCCCCGCGAGCGTCAGCACGGCAAAGATCAACGTCTGCGCCATGATAACCGGATAGTTCCGCCCTGAAATCGCCGAGAGATACAGTTGCCCCAGGCCGGGCCAACTGAAGATTCGCTCGATGATGACCGACCCGCCCAGCAACTCGGGCAGCGACAGTCCGATCTTGGTCACAAACGGGATCAGCGTATTGCGAAAGGCATGTTTCACGATCACCGCGAACTCGCCCAGCCCTTTGGCCCGCGCGGTGCGGATGTAGTCCTGGCGAACGACCTCTTCCATATTGGACCGAATGAACCGCGAGTAGTACGCCAGCGAGCCATAGGTAAACACAATCACCGGCAAGGTGGCGTGCCAGGCCAGATCCACGATCTGCCCCCATGCTGACAGCTTTTCGTAACCGTCGGAGCGCATGTATTGCAGTGGGAACCAGCCCAGCTTGACGGCGACAAAGATTTGCAGCATCAGTGCCGCCACGAAACTCGGAAACGAGTAGAGCACATAGAGGAACAGACTGCCCACCCGTTCGTCCCACTTCCCGGACCGCGCCACCGACAGCAACCCCAGGGGAACCGAGATGAGATACGCCAGGATCAACGACGACGCCGACAGCACCAGCGTGGGACCAATCCGCTCCCCGATCACGGTCTTCACGGGGCGTTTATCCGCAGTGATCGAATCCCCGAGTTCGCCTTGCAGCACATTCCCAGCCCACGTCCAGTAGGCGATATACCACGGCTTATCCAGCCCGTACATCCGCTCCAGCGCCTTGCGGTCTTCCAGCAGTATCTGACGCTTGGGGTCCCCTTCATCGTTCAAAGCAATCGGATCCCCCGGCATCGCCCGGATCAATCCGTAAACCAGAAACGTGATCAGGAACAGCGTCAGCAGTCCGACCGCCAGACGGCGTATGACAAAGGCCCACATCCGTAGCCACCCTCCTGGTGTCTCGTTGGGACGATCCGTTCCCGTTGAGCGGATCGCGTGTCGATCGCTGGTTACTTGGCCTTCCAGATCGAACCAATCCCGGGCGAGTAATGGAACGGCCCGCGAGGACTGAACATGTACCCCCGGACGGACTTGTTGAAGGCATACATCGCACTGCGATAGTAGAGCCAGGTGTACGGCTGGTCTTCCCACAACTGCAGGTGGATCTGGCGATAGATCTCAGCCCGCTTGTCACGATCGAATTCGCGTTTGCCGTCTTCGAACAGCTTGTCGACCTTGGGATTGGAATACTGAGTGTAGTTTCGGCCCCCGGTGGCCAGGGCCTTGGTTGTCCACAGATTGTCGGAATCATCAGGGTCCGCCCCGGATCCCCAGCCCGCGCACATCGCATCATAGTTATGCTCGCGGGCATCCTTTTGCAGCACCGTGAACTCGGTCGACTTGACGATGCAACGAATCCCCAGATCGGACAAATTCTGGGATACCATCCCACAGATTCGCTCGGCAACCTTGGACCCGGCTCCGAATTTGAGCGTGAACTCGAACTTCACCTTCTGGCCGTTGATCATCTTATCGAGCACCCCATCGTCATCACTGTCGGTCCAGCCTGCTTCTGTCAGTAGCTCGTCGGCTTTTTCCTGGTCCTGCTGGTAGGGAGTGGGCATCTTCATCGGAGCCATCCACGCTGTCGGGTGATAGATCCCTTGCGAGGGGGCATACAGACCGTAGCAGATGTTCTTGATCATCTGCTCATGATCGATCGCGCAGGACATCGCCTTGCGAACGCGAACGTCGGAGAAGTAGTTTGATTTCGTGTTGTAGCCGATGTACGAGAACGACCATTCGTCGCCGAACACCTTGGTATTCTTGCCATAGAACTCCGGTCCGCTGGTCAAGGAAACCCATGGTTCGGGCCGCAGCTCCAGTGTGTCGATTTCCCCATTCTTGAGGGCCAGCAGAGCGGTGTTGTCATCGGCAATGATCTTCAGACGGAACGTCTTGAAGTACGGTTTATCGCGAATGCGTTTCCCGTCCTTCTCAAACCATTCGGGCCGCCGCTCCATGATGACTTCTTTGTCCCGCTCGAACTTCACCACCCTGTACGGGCCGCAGGTGACCGGAGATTCCTCGTATTTCAAGTGCTCCGGACTTTTGGTCAGCGTGGGATCGCCGGGAATCGATTTCTCAAACAGATGCTTGGGAATGATCGGAAAGCTGATATTCCCAACGTTCGTTGCCAGCGATTCCTTATGGAAGATGACCAGCGTGTGATCGTCGTATGCGTGAACCCACTTGAGCTGATCGACGCCCGATCGAATTGCGGGGACCATGACCTGGGGGTTCATGATCGCTTGAAAGGTGAAGGCGAAATCATGGGCCGTGACGGGCGTCCCGTCGGTCCAGGTCAGGTCGTCCCGCAGGACGAACTTGTCGAGCGTGCGATCCTGGCTGGTTTGCCAGGTCTTCACGACATCACGAACGGCGAAGGGCCGCATCGTCCAGTCCACAGAGGTCAAACCGACGCCCGTCAGCCCCATCACATCCTGGTCTGCAATCGACGAGGCCAGCAACGGGTTCATCCCGTTGACGTTCATCGTCGAATGCTGGTTGAAAGTGGCCTCCCAATCGACTTCGTCGTCCGCAGCGGGCAAGCGTCCGAGCCCCTCCAGAATCCGACTATTTTCCACAGGAGTGTTGTTTTCGAGGGCCAGTGCTTCGGCCACGGAAGTCTTCGATGGGTGGGCCGTCTGGTACTGACGCAGCAGTTCCATGGCATCTTCCACGGGCTGGTCAAACCACTTCGCTCCGGCGTCCAACTCAGCCTGCGAAGGCGGCGTGAACGGCTCCAGCAGCGGACCAGTCTCCTCCGGTGCGATTGCTGCGGGAGTGGCCGCTGCCGTTACAGACGCGGGCGTAGTCGGGGCAGTCGGGGTCGCGGAACTGGCCGTCGTATTCGTGGGCGGCGTTGATGGGGCCGAGTCGCACCCGGCAACCCACACTCCCAAAACCACTCCGCCCAGTGCCATCCATCGTCTGCACAAATCGATCATCGAAGCGTTCTCCGTCCGCCGCTGTCGTCCGGTCAGAACCCGGCTCCTGACCTGATCGGAGTATAAGTAGACGCATCCATCGCTGCTATCGGGAAATCGGGCGACTGGCCAGACACAATCCTTCGCGTTGCCGAGGAGTGGCCTCCAGCGTCCCCCATGAAACGTCGTCGAACACTGTCGTCGCATCCGTGATGGCCCACGGTGATACGTCGCCGTCATCCAGCGGCCCGAATGTCGCCCCAAAAAGCGATGCTCCCCGGAACTCGGCTCCCCGCAGGTCCGCCCCCCGAAAGTCGGCCCCCTCCAAATCGGCGCAGCGACCGGTCGCATCGGGCAAAAACTGGGCCCCCCGCAGCTGCGCGCGTTGCAACTGGGCGTTGGACAGATTGGCCCCTCGGAAATCCGCCTGACAGAGATTCGTCCCCTCGAAACGGGCATCGCGGAGCGTGGCCCCCTCAGCTCGCAGGCCCGACAGGTCCAGATGCGAGGCTTCCATTCCTCGCAGATCACGTCCCGAAAAGTCCCGGCTGGCCAGCAGTTCCCGAACATCGCGGACTGACAGCTGGGAGGCCAGATACCGCTGCTCCTTCCAGGGGTCGGCCTCATTGTGATACCCCGCTTCCGACTCCCAGTACCCCAGTCGATCGTCGGACAGCAGTTCAATGCGGGTGAGCCATTTCAGGCTCTTATACAGATACCGTCCGGGGGTGATGACCCGGACCGGGCCGCCGTGTTCAACAGGCAACGGCTGTCCATCGACTTCCCAGACAATGAGGGGGTCACAGGTGTCAACCACTTCGCACGACAGGGAGGTGGAGTGCTGTCGGGGGGAGGCTGCGACAAACGAGACATACCGGGCGAAGGGCTGCCGTCCCGCCCACTGGAGCAATGTACGCAGTGAGACGCCGCCGAACTCCACTCCCAGCCGGGACCACCGGGTCACACAGTGCAGATCTACCCGCCGCCGTTCAACGGGAAACTGTTGCAGAGCCTCCATCGTCCAGCAGGCCGGGCGATCAATTAACCCGGTCATCGATACGGTCCACGGCCCCTGGGGAACCAGCGGCATCCGTTCCCCCACCAGCGGCCATTTGCCAGGAGCGACCAGTTGCTGAAGGGGGGGCAAAGGAGACATCAAGGGTGTTTCCGGGGTTCGTGCATGACGATGCATTCCCAGTCCGAGAGAACCTGGAATGGCGTGCGGATGGATTGCAGTTGAACTCGTCGTCCTGAATGCCGATAATAATCAGCAGATGTTCCCTTCGATCAGTCTGGGACAGTATGCAACGATTTCGGCCATTTCCAGCCACTCTGCGTGACGGCCCTGTCCGACGCGGGGCAGCCTCGATGGACATGATCCTGCTGCTGGGAGTGGTGCTGCCCATTCTGGGGCTGGCGTGGCCCTTGTGCTGGAACGCAATCCAGGCCTCGTTTGCCTGGTCCTGCCGGGTGGTGGGCAGTCCGTGTCTGTAACGGAATCGGGCTTGTCTCTGGTGGGACGAGCCTCCGGGGCGGACTTGATGAATTCAGTGAGGAGTACCGATGAAATCGCTGGCTGCCTTGCGACGAACCATGAAGCGGATTCACCGGGACGAAGATGGGGCGATGAGCCTCGAAACGATTCTGGTGATCGGCGGGATCTCCATTCCGATCCTGATCTTCATTCTTAAGGTCGGCTGGCCGCGCATCCGCACGTTCTTTTCCGGCGGGATGGACGATCTCGAAGTCGAACGGGCGAATACCCAGAACGGCGTCCAGCCCTGAACCCGGTGTCCCACGCGGCGGTGCCTCCCCGTTTCGACGGGTCGCAGCAGCGGGCTTCCAAAAAAGCAGGCAGGGGACCGCGCCAAGTTCGATGAGGGAGTAACCATCACGCCCCGCTGGCAGGGCCTCCGCATCTAGGCTAGATTCGGCAGGGAATTCATTGGTTTCTGTGATGGCCAGTGATTCCGAGTCTGTAGCTCCGGTCAGGGCTAGCCATTTCGGTCGTTTGACAACCAGTCCCGGCCCACCTCGGAGTGCGAACACCATTTCGGCACCCGGTTGGCTTTGCAGCCTACCAATGCACCTTTGCATAAGAGGTTTTCCAGGGACTTTCGTTCGTCGGAACAACCTTGGCCTGCTCCCCGTTTTCTGATCCATGTGGTATGAGAGTCTCCCCCTGTGGACCCGCGAGGCGGGTCTTGGAAAGGCTCTGAACATGACGACGACACCGGTTGTGACGGGCGGGACGGTTCCGCCTGCGGCGGCCTCCCCGGCCGCGAAAG
>QWPB01000110.1 GCA_003671275.1 Planctomycetota bacterium
GCAGCTGTGTGGTTAAACAGGCCGTTCGGCGTATAGCTCATCGAGCGGATGAGGGTCGTCTTATCGAGGATGCTGGCGATGTTCGGCAGCAGCTCGGTGACCTTGATCCCCGGCAGCTTGGTGTCGATCGGCTTAAAGACCGACTTCACGTTATCGGGCACGTTCTCCTTGGGGTCCCACAGGTCGAGGTGCGAGGGACCGCCCTGCAGATAGACCAGGATGATGCTCTTGGCCTTGCCCCAGCCAGCCCCGCCGCCGCTCGCCAAGCCAGGGTTCGCTTGGGCCTGAGCTTGCAACATGGCCCCCAGTCCCAGCCCCATCATGGCGGACCCGCCCACGCGGAGAATATCCCGCCGGGTCTGACCCAAATGACGGTCGCACAGATCTTTACCAGGAACGCCAGGCACTGAGAGCAGCATGGGACGGTACTCCACGAATCGAACGGACCTTCGGACTCGTTCATCGTAACAACACAGGTTGATCCGTGTCGACACAAAAGCTATCGACTGTAAAATCCGACCGGAAACAGAGCGTTTCTCCAATGGACCGTGAAGCTGGAAAGATTGCCATATGGTAAACTTAGTCATGCGGCCCCTCAGTGAACTTGAGCTCCGTGAGATTGATCAGCGGGCGATTGAACAGTACGGACTCCCCGGTGTGGTCCTGATGGAAAACGCCGGACGGGGATGCGCGGAGGTCATTACCCGTCACTGGCCCCGAGGAAAAGTCGTAATCTGTTGTGGCAAAGGGAATAACGGCGGAGATGGATTTGTCATTGCGCGTCATTTGGATAGCGCTGGCTGGTCTGTCCAAGTTCGAGTCACCGAATCGATGTCCGCCATCGGCGGTGACGCCGAAATCATGCGGACCGTAATCGAACGATCGGGTATCGACTTCCTGAAGGCCAACCCTCAAGACGATTCATGGAAAGGCTTTACGGCAGCATTATCGCAGGCGGATCTCATCGTGGATGCGCTGCTCGGGACGGGAATCGCCGGGGCCGTTCGTACTCCATACTGCGACTGGATTCGGGCAATCAATGCCTCTGGCAAGCCAGTTCTCGCGGTGGATCTGCCCTCGGGGATGGACTGTCACACGGGCCTCCCACGGGGAGTTTGCATTCAGGCGACGCGGACAGCCACCATGGTGGCCCCCAAGCTGGGGTTTGAAAACATCGACTCGCATGAATGGACGGGGCCCATCGATGTCGTGGGCATCGGAGCCCCCCAGGTACTGATTCAGCAGTTCGTCGCCGTCGACACGGGGACTGCCCGCCCGGTCCCTCGCATTCCGTAGAGTCGATCGAATCTTCGACGATTCGGGAATCACCCCGAACTATCCGGCCTGACACTTGCTTCCGACCGGTGGTTGTCTCATTCTGTGTTTCTGGAAGCGGTTCCAGCCCCACCATGTCATGGGGCGGAACGGTTTCTTCCCTGACGGTCGGTCTCGGTTCCATGTCTGAAAAGCGTCTGAAACTCGGCATTCCCGCAGGCAGCCTCCAAGAGGCCACCGCAGAACTGTTTCGCAAGGCAGGGTACAACATTGCCTTCGCCTCGCGATCGTATTACCCCACGATTGACGATCCTGAGATTGAATGCCTGTTGATCCGGGCTCAGGAAATGGCCCGATACGTGGAAAATGGCATCCTTGATGCTGGCATCACGGGCCACGACTGGGTTCAGGAAACCGACGCGGATGTTCAGGAAGTCTGTGAACTGGTCTTCTCCAAGGTCAGTCGCCGCCCTGTCCGCTGGGTGTTGTGTGTTCCCAACGATTCCCCCATTCAGACGGTCAAGGATCTTCAGGGGAAACGAATCGCGACGGAAACCGTCGGCCTAACCCGCAAGTTCCTCGCCAAAAATGGGGTCACCGCTGAAGTGGAATTCAGCTGGGGAGCCACCGAGGTCAAACCGCCACAGCTGGCCGATGCGATCGTTGAGGTCACGGAAACCGGCTCTTCGCTGCGGGCCAATAACCTGCGGATCATCGCTGAGGTGCTGCAGAGCACGACGCGGCTGATCGCCAATCACGATGCCCTGAAAGACGACTGGAAGAAGACCAAACTCGAAAACATGGCCATGATGCTGCAGGCGTGCCTGGCTGCGGAAGGCAAAGTCGGCCTGATGATGAATATCCGTCGGCAGGATCTGGCCGCCGTGCTCGGCCAGCTTCCCGCGCTGCAGAAGCCCACGGTGTCCTCCCTGTCCGACCCGGACTGGGTCGCGGTGAACACGATCATCGAGGAATCGATTGTCCGCCGGATTGTTCCCGCACTGCGGTTTGCTGGTGCCCGGGGCATTGTCGAGTACCAGATCAGCAAGATCATCGATTAACGAATCGATTCGAACTGACTCCCCGTGGTCCCATTTGTCCATGACACCGCATCGCGCTGTCGCGTACACTGATAGATGCCATGGACCTGCCCCAGCTACCGCTGATCGATACGTTTGGACGCTCGCACAACAACCTGCGAATCAGCGTCACAGATCGCTGCAATATCCGCTGCTTCTACTGCATGCCAGCCGAGAACGTGCAGTTCATGGATCGGGCTGATCTGCTCACTTACGAAGAGATCGAGCGATTCGTCCGGCTGGTCGTACCGCTGGGGGTCAACAAGTTGCGACTGACCGGCGGTGAGCCGCTCGTGCGAAAGGACCTGCACCGGCTGGTAGCGGCCTTGGCTCAGATCGACGGAATTGAAGATATCGGCATCACAACCAATGGCATCCTGCTCGCCGATCAGGCCGCCGACCTCTACGCCGCCGGGTTACGGAGGCTGAATGTCAGCCTGGATGCTCTGAACGCCGAAAAATTCAAACAGATCACCCGCCGCGAAGGGTACGAAAAAGTGCTGGAAGGCATCGCAGCTGCGGAGCAGGCGGGCTTCCAGCAGATCAAGATCAATGCGGTCTCAGTGCGAGGGCTGACCGAAGAGGAATTGATCCCGTTCGGCCACTTCGCCCGCCAGACCGGCCACGAGGTCCGCTTCATCGAGTACATGCCGCTCGACGCCGACAACGCCTGGGAACGGGACAAGGTTCTCTTTGCCCAGGAGATCATCGACCTGATTTCGGCAGGGATTCGCCCTCTCGTTCCGGTCCCCAACTCCGATCCCCGAGCCCCTGCGGTCGACTATCAATTCGACGACGGAATTGGGCAGATCGGATTCATTGCCTCGATCAGCCGACCGTTCTGCGAGAACTGCAACCGGTTCCGGATCACCGCCGATGGCAAGCTCCGCAATTGTCTATTCAGTCTCGAAGAGACTGATCTGCGCGGCCTGCTCCGGAATCACGCCCCGGACGAGATCATTCAGCAGGCCGTCCGGGACTCCATCGATGCCAAGTGGGAAGGGCATGAAATCAACACGGCCCGCTTTATCCAGCCGAACCGCCCGATGTACTCAATCGGGGGCTAACGACAGATGAAATTTATTGTAGGGCTGGGAAATCCTGGATCGCGCTACGCCGGCACGCGGCACAATGTCGGCTTTGATGTCCTGCGGGTACTGGCTCGACGACTGACCGTCGAGCGCTGGCGTTCGCAGTTCGAAGCCGATGTCGCGGACGGTCACATCGGCAGAGAAAAGGTTCTGCTGATCGCCCCCACGACCTATATGAACTTGAGTGGGCGAGCGGTGAAATCGCACCTCGGGTTCCACAAGGGGATCGCCGGGGACATCCTGGTGATCTGTGACGATCTCAACCTGCCCAGTGGCAAACTGCGACTGCGAGGGAGTGGCACCGCAGGCGGCCAGAAGGGGTTGCAGAATATTATTGACCTGCTCGGCACGACACAGGTGGCTCGCCTGCGCATGGGGATTGGCCGTCCCCCGCCGCCCATCGATCCCTCGGATTACGTCCTCGGTAAGTTCAGCGCCGAGGAGAAACCGCTCTTCGAGGACAGTTCGAATCAGGCTGCCGATGCGGTTGAACTGTGGATCAGCCAGGGACTGGAAGCGGCGATGAACAAGTTCAATGTGGAACCGCGCCGAAGCGAGTAACTTGGCCGCCCGTCTCGGATCGCCTAGGCTGCCGTTGATCGCCGAATTCACGAGCGTCCTGCCGTTCTCTGCAAGGCCCGATGATGCCACTTCCGCCACTCCACGAACGCCGCGCCCTCGTCACGGGAATCACCGGACAGGATGGTTCCTATCTCGCGGAACTCTTGCTGAACAAAGGGTACGAGGTCTGGGGGTTGGTACGGCGGACATCGACCGAGAACACTTCACGCATCGCCCACCTGATCACCCCCGGCGTGAAGCTCCACCTGCGGCAGGGAGACCTGTCCGATTCCTCCTCGATCTATCACATCCTGGACGAATCCCGCCCGCACGAGGTCTACAATCTGGCGGCTCAGTCGCATGTCCACGTGAGCTTCGAGTGCCCCGAGTACACCGCCGAGATCACTGGGCTGGGAGCCCTGCGGCTTCTCGACTCAATCCGTCAGCTCGATCTGAAGAGCCGCTTCTACCAAGCCTCGTCCTCCGAATTATTCGGCAAGGTGGCTGAAACACCGCAGCGGGAAACCACGCCGTTTCATCCGCGCAGCCCTTATGGTTGTGCCAAGGCCTTCGCGAACTACATCACCCGAAACTACCGGGAATCGTATGGGATGTTTGCAGTGAACGGCATTCTGTTCAATCATGAATCGCCTCGACGGGGAGAGATGTTTGTCACCCGCAAGATCACTCGGGCCGTCGCCGAATTGCAGGCGGGACGTTCGACACCACTTCCGTTGGGTAATCTCGATTCGAAGCGGGACTGGGGCTTTGCCGGAGACTATGTGGAAGCGATGTGGCGGATGCTCCAGGCCGACGAACCAGACGATTTCGTGATCGCCACGGGCGAGACCCACACAGTGCGTGAGTTTTGTGAGCTGGCCTTTGCCCGAGCTGGGATGCCGCTTCACTGGGAGGGAACGGGCATCCACGAACAGGGTCGGGACGCGGCAGGCCGGATGCTGGTGGAAATCTCCCCGCAGTTCTTCCGACCGGCGGAAGTCGATCTGCTGCTGGGTGACGCCACCAAGGCCCGTGCTGAACTGGGCTGGGTTCCGCAGGTCACCTTTCGCCAGCTTGTCGAAATGATGGTGGACGCCGACTGTGAGGCATCATCATTGAACCACCAGAGAACATCGGGAGGATGATCGGGGTCAGGCCCATCCCACCAGACCTGGACATCACCTGCGGAAACGACTTCAGCATCCATATGCGACTGGCATACCAGTCCGTACTTTCCGTCAAGTTCGTTCGAAAACCGCAGCATTACCGGCCCCATTCCAGGCGACTCGATCCACGTGCCAGCGAAAAGCACGCCACGAGGTCGGCCCCCTCCCACCAGTACGTTCCCGGTTTTAAGTCGCGGTCCCGCTCCACCGGGGTGAACGCCTGCGACTGATCCCCGCGGTGGTAGCTGATTTTCTGATTCCGGGGGACGGCAATCTCCTTGATCCGTACAGTGAACTGCGGACAAGCATAAGGGGCCTGCCAGGTCACGCTGGATTCTTCCCGCTTCGAGGAGGTCAGTTCCCTGGCCGCCCAGTAGCGGGCGATCTCGCTGTTCTTCATCCACAGCAGATTGTCGTAGTTCGCATGCAGCCGAGCGACAACCTCCTTGAAGATGTTGAACCCGACCTCCTCGCCGTTGTAATACAGACCTGGCCAGTGGCAGACGAGGATCGTCGGCTCGCCGCGCTGGATGACCTCGGGCAGGCGACCGTCCTTCCCATCCATCGAAATGAACTGCCCCGTCTGCCCCGGCTCCAGTCCATCCCACCCGCCGAACCAATCGCCGGTACAGCCGACGATCGACACCACACAGTTCGGGTGCTCGGTGTTCAGCCCCGAGGCGTACTCGACGCGCGGGGCCACGCTCGTGTTGTCAGTGAACAGGTGCCGAAAATAGTGCGGGATCTCCGCCCCGTGGACATCGCGAACCGCTTGAAAGGTCGCCTGCGACAGTTCCGGCAACACGCGGTTCCCAAACCCGCCGGGAGTCGTGATCCCCTCACACGGCAGCCCGACGTTCTTCAGAATCTTGAGTGCGTACGCCATGTACTCCGCGATCTCATCGACGCTGCGACCATCGGCCCACCGAAAATTCTCCATGAACTTCGGCGTCCGCTCCGGGTGCGGATGACCGGTCTTGGGATCGATGATCCAGGTATGAGTCACCATCTCCGGATGAATATCCCAGTCGGGCACGATGATGTCCCGCACCAGTTGCAGACTCGCCTCCTGCTCCGCCCGCGTCCATCCCGGTAACTCGCGATCGATCCGCCCGACACACGCCGGGAACGGCACGATGCTGTACTTTCCCTTGATCCCCCGCTCGTGGCACCACTCGGAAAACTTGCGCACGAACGAGTCCGGAATCTCGCGAGGCAGCTTCCTCCAGTCCTGCTTGTAGTTCTCTGGATAGACTTGCGCAAACTGCGGAATCGCAAAGTGCGCCAAGTTCACCAGGCACGTCGAGTCATCAATGATGAAACTCAACGGCACCCGCAGCTGGGGGTTCTCGACGACCACGCGTGGGTCGCGGACGGGACGTTCGCCGGGGAGAACTTCCCCCGCCGCGAAGAGACGGGGCGTCCACAAGGCCGAGGCGGAAACGGCTGCCGATGCCTGAAGAAACTGACGACGGGAGAAGGGCATGGCACACTCCGAGACGGTCGTGACAATCTTCGATCAAGGGCGTACCGCAATGGGGGAATTGCAATCAAGGATCCACCGGGGGCGTGACATCAAGCGGCTCGTCCTGCATTCGAAACCTCAGCGTGGCGATCAGCACAATCAGGGCCACGGCGGCAAAAGTGGTGTTGGCGCCCGTCTGGAACTTCACCGCCATGCGGTTCGCAAAATGGTAAAACGCTCCCGACAGGATGATCCCAATCCAATTGACCAGGTTCATCGCTCCAATCATCCGCCCCTTGAGATGCTCGGGAGCCATCGCCTGTAAATAGACTTGAAGCGGGATCGCGAACAGCCCCGCGAACAGCCCCGCCAGCGTCAGTAAGACTGCCATGCCCCATAACGGAAACCACGGCAGACGATCGACAACGGCCCCCACATCCGAAGACAACCGACCTGGCATACCGATCAGACCGAGCGTCAGGGCCAGCCCCATTCCCGCAATTCTGACCAGCCCGGCTCGGAACTGTGCCTTGGAGAGTGCGCCCGCCAGAACACTTCCTATGGCAATCCCGATGGATGTCGTCGCCGCCAGCTGTCCCTTCTGAGTATCGGTCAGACCGTACTGCCGTGTCCCCATGGTGTTCACCACTTGCATGAACACGCCTCCAACGAACCAGAAGATCGAGCTGTAGAGCAGGGCGGTCCGCAGCTTGGAGTGTTCTCGCAGGGCTGTCCGGGCTTCCGGATCGATAAACAGCGTCGACGAGCGAAACTTCAAATCCGGTTGAGCGACGGGAGTGGACCGCATCGGAAGCACCGTCAGCGTACCAACGATGGCCAGCAGAACGCACACCGATTGCGATACCGTCAGACTGGGTAGCGTATCTCTCAGGATACCTGCGGCGGCGGTCCCTCCAATGATCGCCAGAAAAGTCGTCATCAGCATCCATCCGTTAATCTTGGGCAGCCAGCTGCGATCCCACAGCTCAGGCAAAATGCCGTACTTGGCCGGACCGAACAATGTGCTCTGCGCCCCCATCAAGAAGAGCACCGCAATTAGCAGGGCCAACTGGGTCCGCGAAGGCGGCAGTGCCCAGAAGACCAGCAGTCCGGCCCCCATCACGACGATTTCCAGAACCTTACTGAGGAGAATGATCCGTGATTTGCTGAACCGATCACCGAGGAAACCACACAGCCCTGAAAACAGGACGAATGGTGCGGCAAAGGCCATCGTAGCGGGCCCCTGCCAGTCATCGAGCGGATCCACTTTGATTCGGTCGGCACACAGCAGCAGTACGAGCATCTTGTAGACATTGTCGTTGAACGCCCCCAGAAACTGCGTCGTAAGCAGGCTCCAGAAGGACTTGTCGTACGGAGAATGGTGAGCATTGCCGGTCATGCGAACTCGTTCCGAGGGTTTCAACGGGGCGACTCGTGAAGTCATCACGGCCAATCAGTCCGGCATCCAGATAGTGGGCCCCGGTTCTGCGAGATCGTGACGATTGCTGATTCGCCGGGCCTTCATCCGGACATACGGGGCCACGTACATGCCACGATGCCGGAAGTGACCGGGCCTGGCTCCCGGCTGGCCCCGACGAGGCTCCACCAGGTCTTCAATCACAAACCCCGCCCGACAGAGCCCCCCCACCAGCTCTTCCCATCGATGCAGATACTCGCGAGTGCCACCTTCTCGGTACTCTTTATCCGGAGTCTCCGGCAGCGGATCATCGCCGATGTAGTACGGCACGCCGATCACATATCGGTGACGCGGATCACGATCGACCACCTGCAGACAGGTGGGAGTCTTGTGCTGGCTGATATAGAGGCCGCGATCTTTGAGAACTCTCGCAATCTCCGCGAACACCGTTTCGATCCGGGGGATATAGCAAGTGCTGACCGGCTGATGCACGATGTCAAATCGCCCCGTCTCGAACATCGACAGATTATCCATCGATCCCTCAATCAACTGAAGCGCGTACCCGCGACGTTCGGCCTCACGGGCATCGAGCCGCAGCATTGACGGGCTCAGGTCGACGACAGTCACCTCCGCCCCCGCCGCCGCATACAGTATCGATTGCCAGCCGCCCCCCGCCGCCAGACAGAGCACCTTCAGTCCAGCCACGGAACCGGGCAACCAACCGCGACTGTCGAGTTGCAACAGCGGCTGGGCACACTCTTCATCGGTCGCCACCTTGGCAAACGGGCTGGCCTGTTCGGCAAGTGAGTCCCACGCGATCCGGTTCTGTTCGTAAGGATTCATGAGACCGAGGTGACTTCCAGGGGTGAGGAGAAACGGGGCCAGTCCCCATTCGAGCAGGTGGCGGCAAGTCGGGAAAAGCCTACGGTTCCGGAACATTCACCCCGGGAATCCGCACAGGGAATGTCGGATTATCGGCCACCTCCTCTTGGAGCAATTTCAAAGCGGCCTGGACCACTTCCGGTTTCAGCGCAGCCAGGTCTTGCGATTCGCCGGGGTCTTGCGAGAGATCGTAAACCTGCCATTTCGAGATCTGCCGAGGGCGGTGCAAATTGGTCCGCACGACCTTCAGATTTCCCAGGCGAACGGCCACCTGGCCACCGTACTCGGGAAAGGCCCAGACCAGCGGGTTACGGTTTGCCTGTATTCCATGACCGATCAAAGTCGGCAGAATGCTCACCCCATCCAGTCCCGTCGGTGTCTCGACTCCCGTGGCCGCGCAAAGTGTTGGAAACTGATCGGGGAAATAGGTCGGCAGGTCACAGACCGCCCCCTCAGCTACGCGGCCCGGCCAGCGAACAATCAAGGGCACACGAATTCCGCCTTCATGCACGCTGCCTTTACGCTCTCGGAATGGACCGGTACTGCGAAAGAACTGTGTGTCAACTCCGCCGATTCCAAACTCGGGATCGCCGTTGTGTGCATGCGTGGCACCGTTATCACTCGTGAACACGATGAGGGTGTTCTTGGTCAGCCCCAGTTCATCCAGTGTTCGCAGTACGGTGCCAACATGTTCATCCAAACTGGTAATCATGGCGGCATAGCCGGCCCGAGGCCGGGGATACGGGGTGTAGCCGCATTGTCCGCGATAGGGCCGAGAATCCCACTCCGCCGGGTAGGTCTCGACGATTCGCCGAGGCGGATGCATCGCCACATGGGGTTCAATAAACGGCAGGTACAGAAAGAACGACTGCTCGCGGTGATCCTTCAGGAACTGGACGGCCTCGCTGAGCATGAACTCGGGGGCATACTTCTCGCCTTCCCAATCTTCATACTGGACGGTTCCCTCGGGCTGCTTCCCGTGACCGGGGATGGGATGCGGATTCAGTGGCACCTTCTCGGTATTTCGCCACAGATAGGCCGGATAGAAGCTGTGAGCGACCGCCTGGCAGTTGTAGCCAAAGAAGTGATCAATCCCCATGTGATGCGGAGCGCCCGTGGAATCGACCGGCCCCAGGCCCCACTTGCCCATGGCCCCAGTGACATAACCTGCCTGCTGCAGCACCTGCGGAAGCGTGGTTGTTCCCGCCGTCAGCGGATGTTGACCTTCACCGGGCCGACCATCCGCCCCTCGGGTCTGTAAATTGCCGCGAATCTGGGCATGCCCCAGATGCAGCCCCGTCATCAACGTACATCGCGAAGGAGCACAGACCGGAGCCCCGGAGTAGGCATTTGTAAACCGCATCCCCTGTGCGGCCAGCCGATCCAGATGCGGCGTACGAATCTTCGTCTGCCCGTAACTACCCAACTCTCCCCAGCCCAGATCATCGGCCAAGATAAACACAATATTGGGACGAGTCGGCTCGGCTGCCCCGGTGATTCCGGCTCCCATCAGCAGCGCGCATAGTGCCATCCACAACGGGTATCCGGATGCCGTACACCGCTGCGCGGGCCGCGTTCCTGGTTCTAAAGAAAGCATGCGCATCATGGCTCCTGTTTTCCGTCGTTTTCCACGGGCCGCCGATTTTCTGGAACGGGCGGTACCTGCTCAATCAACGCGTTCGGTTTCCCGGTTCGTTTCTGCAACGTGAATCCATCATAGGGGCGTCCCGTCGCGGTGTGCGCGACATACTTCAGCGTATCGCCGTCAATCTGTATCACCTGATACAGCTGAGTGTCTTCCGCCGTCCGACGGAAGAAGGGGCGCGTCTGCATGCCATACATTTTGGGCCCGCTGACCGAGACGACATACACCGTACCGGTTTCCGGGATCTGTCTCGTCAGGCCCGTATCGGTGTTGGAACCATGCATCAACCCCGTGCGGCCATAGGAGTGGTCGTGCCCCTGGAGCACGAGATCGACCTGATGCTTGTCGAACACTCCTTGCCAGGCCTTGCGAATCATCGGGTTGTCGCGCCCGATCGCCGTCGAATACAGGGGATGATGGAACGTAATGATTGTCCACTTCTGCGGGTTGGTCGCGAGGACGGTGTCGAGCCACTCGGCCTGTATCAGATGCCGGTCATTGGAATTCAGGACCACAATCCGGGCCCCCTGGTAGTCGATGAAATACGCCGTCTCCGGAAGTTTCTCCGGGCCATTGAGCGGAAAGGCAAAACTCGGTCGCCAGTACTTGGACAGCGTGATCCGGGTGGATATCCCCGCCAGCTGTTGAGCGACGCGGTACTCATGGTTTCCCGGTGCGGCGATACAGGGGACGGTGGCTTGTAGATGGCCTCCCGCCTGAAACCATTCTCCCCAGTCTGTGTCACTCTCGGGCCGATTAATCAGATCCCCGGCATGTAGCATGAAGGCCGCTCGTGGAGCATCCCGGACCGCTTCGCGAATGACCCGCGACCACATCGAACGTAGATCGTTCTGGGCATCCCCAAAATAGACAAACGAGAAAGGCTCTGGCTGTTCGCTAGCGGTCTGGAACTGAAACCATTCACTCCAGTTCGTCCCATCCCCCACTCGATAGGCGTACTTCGTTTTCGGACTCAGTTCCGTGAACGATACGGTGTGATACCGGGCCGGACCAAAATCGGTGTCCAGCGGGGTCGTGACCGCCGTGACCCGACGGGCCTGCTGGACGAATTGCGGACCATCAGTGGCCACCGCGATTTCCGCCAGTCCCTGCGACACAGCCTCGGACGTACGCCAGGTCACCGCGGCGGATGTGGTGGGTGGACCTTCCCAGCTCAGCAGAATCCGCGAGGGCATGATTTGGGGGGCATGCACCACCGCGTCAGCGACTTTGGCTGGCGGATGATGGTGCTGCGGCTCCCGGGGATCGTCATGAGCCTCTAGCACCCCCACAGGGAGCAAGATGAGCAGCAGCCATCGAAGCCAGAACCGCATGAGAACCGTCCGTGCGAAGGAGACCACCCATTGAATGGCCATCTTAGCGGCGCGAACCGATGCCGTCATCACGCGGAAGCGAGAATGGACGCAGCTGACCTTTCGAACCGCCGGCCCCTCCTTCCGGTATCGGGCCTCAATCATGGAGCCACTGGCGATGGCTCCTCATGGGCCGTCCAGTCATCAGCTGGAATCTCTTCAGAAGCGGGCATCTCGCGGGGACTATCGATCAGAGGAACCGCCTCCGGGAACACGATGGCTGCGGGAGTTGCCAATGGTTCCTCTGCCGAAGCGGGCTGAATGGCGGGTTCGTCGATCACCGGACGATCCAGCTCCCACAGGGGAACACTGGCCGGTGCAGTCTGGCCTCCCGTTCGGAGGGGACCGGTATAGACCACCGGAGCCGGGGCGATCGTTAAGGCTGAGATCGCGGGAGAGGACGGGGCAGCCTTCCACTCGGGCGCGTCCGTCAGCAGCGAGTCCGGACCAACGGGAGCCAGAGACGCTGCCCCAGGCACCGCCTCGACGGGACTGGAAGAGGGCAGAGTTGCCGCTGGAGCCGCGATGGTCGGGGAAGCGGTCGACACGGCCTCGACGGGTGGGGATGCCAGAACTGCCACAGCGGCGGTCACTGCCGGAGCCATCTCGGTCTTCGTCGTCACAACGCCCATCGAAGGAGCTGCCGAGGCCGGAAGGAATGCCGTCTGAGTCGCTCCCGCAATCGGCGGCATGGGGATCTGTTCGCCCAGGCCATGGCGTTGAGGAACCCCCTGGTACACAGCCATTGCACGCGGGACCAGATTCGCCAACTCGGCGGATCGGTGCTGGTCCGAAGGATGAGTCGACAACAGTTCGGGCAACTTGGACCCCGAGTTCTGCCCGAAACGGGACCAGAAGCGGGGAGCCTCGGAGGGGTCATATCCCGCCCGGGCCATCAAGTTCAGTCCGATGGAATCAGCTTCCGACTCCTGCGAACGACTGAACGGCAACATGACGCCATACTTCGAGCCCAGTCCGTAGGCGGTTTTGATCAGGGCAACCCGCTCGCTTTCGCGGTTCTGGAAGAATCGATCGAGAATCCAGCCACCGCCTTCGACAACAGTTTCTGATGACATCCGCTCGCCCCCATGTCGCTGAATGGCGTGGGCGATCTCGTGCGACATCACGACAGCCAAGCCAGCTTCGTTTTCGCAGATCGGGAGGATCCCTTCATAGATCGCGACTTTACCCCCCGGAAGGCAGAAGGCATTCTGTGTCGGAGCCGCCAGCAGAGTGAATTCCCACTGAAAGTAATCCCGCTCGGACACGGCGGAAATCCGTCGTCCCACTCGCTTCACCATTTCCGCCAAATGTGCGTTCTGTGACTTCGGCTCGGTTTGCAGCACCTCAGCATATGCCTTGGCACCCAGCTCGATCTCCGTTTGTTCTGAATACAGTGTGAGTGGCTGATGGTCGGATGAAAAGACCGATCGACATCCGGAAAGAGTGCTAAGCGCCAGCCCCAGAATCACAGCTGCCAGTGGCCAGCCGCTTCGAGGTGTGGAAGTTGAGAGGGTGTCCATGAGCGCGGCCTCAAGGTAGGACGAGAGGGGCCGATTCGCGGGTCAGGAAGACCCGCTTCCAGGAGGGAGGGCCAGCAACCTAAACAACAACCCACGATGACATCAACAGGAATCGATGATCCCCGTTCCGCAACGGGCGATATCTGCCGAGCGACTTTCGACCAGACCCGAATCTCCAATCCCTACATTCCCGCATAACACAATGAACTGTAGTCGTTTACAACTCGCAGACAGCCCCCCAGAGAGTACGGTCTCTTGGCGGGGTGCGGGATAGACGTTCCCCACAGGTTTGCCCCACA
>QWPB01000025.1 GCA_003671275.1 Planctomycetota bacterium
CCAAACGCTACAGCACGAGGTCCTGAATTACTTCGTCATCGTCGGGCCAAAGCACCTGAACGACATCACCCGCCACGCGATGGCCTGGTACAACGGGGAGCGTCCGCACTCATCGAGGGACCACTTGCCGCCCGCGTCTGAGAAACCACCCGACCCGCAGGTCTCGCTCAAGATAAGCGAGGTCGTCTGCACCACCCGCCTGGGTGGCTTACTGAAGTCCTATTCCCGCCGCGCCGCTTAAACCCGGCGAGGTCGATCGGAGTCGGTAGTTCCCAGGGAGTGGGACGGGCCCCTTTGGCCCGTCCATCGGCCGAGCCCACTTTTGCCACGAGTCGCGACCAGCGACTCGCCCGCTCCCGGTCCGCGCGGGTTGTGGTCCCGACGCTGTAGCCCCGGTCCGGGCCGACCATTTCGGTCGTTTGACAACCAGTCTCGAGCCACTTCGGAGTACGAACACCATTTCGGCGCCGATGAGCGGAAGCCCGATTTCTGCCTCGCAGAACGCACGCAGCGTTTTTGTACCGCGCGACGCTGTGGCAATGCGACTTTCTCTCGAAACCGATGCTCACGCTCAAGGGCTTTTTCCCGCTCTACTTGCTGGTCTTCATCCACCTCGGCACGAGGCGGATCTGGATCAGCCCCTGCACCGCCCACCCCGATTCAGCCTGGGTCAAACAACGTAGCACCTGAACCACCCGTTGTATTTCCTGCACCGCCCACCCCGATTCAGCCTGGGTCAAACAGCAGGCTCGCAACTTCTTGCAGCACGCGGACGACATCGACCTGCCCGTGAAGATCATGATGCGAGACAACGATGGCAAGTTCCGCCACAGCGGGTTCGATGGCGTCATCGAGTCGAGCGGAGCCAAGATCAAGCGCACGACGCCGATGTCACCGAATCTGCGGGCACATGTCGAGCGGGTCATCCAGACGCTGAAGCACGAGGTGTTCAACTACTTCGTCGTGGTCGCTGAACACCACCTGAACTATCTGATCCGTAATGCGATGGCCTGGTATAATCAGGAACGGCCACACAGTGCCCGCGACCACTTGCCGCCTGCGTATGAGAGGCCACCCGATCGTCAATCGACGATCAAGATGAGCGAAGTCGTCTGCACGACTCGCCTCGGCGGACTCCTCAAGTCCTACTCCCGCCGCGCGGCTTGAGGCTGCGTGGCCGGTTGTGTAGGACTCGCTTCCGAACATCCATCGCTGTTCGGCCGTTGCCGGTCCGCGCGGATCGAAGTTCCGACGCCTGGGAGCCGGTCGAGGCCGAGCCATTCGGTCGTTTGACAACCGAACTCCGACCACTTCCGAGTGCGAAAACCATTTCTGCGCCGATGGTCCGAACCCTGAAATCTGCCTTGCCGAACAGTTGCAGAGTTTTTGTACCGCGCGCGCGCGAATCTGCCTCGCGGAACTGTTGCAGAATATTTGTACCGCGCGGCCACCCCGCTGATTTGTCAAAGAAGATCTCGTTCAGGATCAACTCCTTCCAAACCAATCTGCGACAATTCGATACCGAAGAGTGCAGCTTGGCATTGCATTAGAGACACGATCTCATGCCATGCCATTAGATATCCAATGTCGTAAGCATCACAATTCTGTTCCTTGAGATTCTGGGCCTCGGTCGCCTTTTCTTTAACTAAAGACCCAAGATCAAGCAAATAATCTGCAAAACGGTTGTCATTCACGTTAGCTGCCTCCCAAAAGCTTGAGCAGCCCTTGAAGTATGTCGGCCTGCTCTTGCAAACGTGCAATGTCGGAAGGCCACTTGTTCCCGAGCAATGCTGCTTGCTGCCTCGGGTCAAGCTGTTTGAAATTTGGGATGTATTTTTCGGGATTGGCGATCTTGTCAGCGTGCTCTGCAATCTGTTTTTGAAGAGAAGCGATTCCGCTCTTTAGCTCGCTTGCAGATTTGCCTGCGTAGTTTTTGAGGAAGCCTGCGTGCTTGCCGCCTGCTTGTGCAGCGTTGAAGGCATTGTTTGGAGCAACCGCTGCTCCTTCCTCCACGGCATCTTCCACTTTCTTTTCAAGTTTTGCAACCGCTTCGTCGGGGGCTTTCTTGAGGGTGTCGCCCGCCGAGTCCAGGCCGTCGGTTGCCTTTTTCAGGGCTTTCTCTGAGTCGCCGACTGAGCCCACCGCTTTGCGGGCCGGGTCCATGACTTCGCCCAACGCGTTGGCACCGGGGATGATCCCCCCGACCCCAGCGATGGCCATCCCCTTGAGATCGCCCTCCGCTGCCGACGCCACGAAATCCACCGCGGGGTGGCAAAGGTTGCCGCTTGGGGCTACCTGTGTGCCTTAGCATAAGAGGCTACTCGGAGAACGTCCGTCCCGCACCCTCTTCCGGCTTGCGCCGCCCCCTCCCAGCAAGTGGGCCACTACTTCTCGACTTGCATTTGGCTCTGTTGGGCAAGGTCATGAGCTGCCAGCGCGACCAGGTCGGGCGGCGGCGGAACGGTCAGATCCTTGTTCACGTGGATGCACGGCATTAACGGATAGACCTCGCTTGTCTGGATGCTCTTGAACCGCACGATCCGCGCCTTCTCGACATCCGTGGGGGGATTGCTCGCCAATTGCCATTCGACCGGCCGAATCCCCTCGACCCAGTGCAGCCGCAGCCAGCCCGGACGAACCAGTTCGACGCCGTACCGCGACCCGGCCGCCTGCAACTGGAACAGATTGGAGACGGAGATCCCCTTCTTGAAATCCGCACCACCCCGCAAGGGTCGCAACTCGACCTCATAATGCCGAATCAGGAAGTTATGCGTGGTCTCCCACGAGTTGACGATCTCCACGCTGCGCAGCACGGGGAGGGAACGATCACAGAGTGAGTTCAGAAGACTCATCATGAACAGTCCACCCAGGAGTCCGACGACTCCGACGACGAAACCTCCCAGAATCTTGTGGCGGAGTTGCGGAGGATTCGCCAGAGAAACCGGCTCGGTCTTCGGGTTTCGAAGTGCGAATAGAGTGACCACCCCAAACGCAATCAGCACTCCCGCGAGAGAATAGATCCCGCCCCACTTCCAATTCCATTCCTCCGGGAAGTACAGGAACAAATGCAGAAACCCCACGAACAGCCACAGCCCCAACAGCACTGACTTCGTGAGGAGCAGGGCCTTCAGCGGGGTCATCCCTCGTAGCGGCTTGCCGTCGAACTTCGGCCAATCATCATTCGGGTTCAGTCCGGTCCATGCATACAGCCGGAGGTTCGTGGCGAAGTCCCCGGGGAGGCTGACCAGCGTGACATAGTCGCCAATCTCCAGCCCCGACTCATAGCGAGGAGCCTTCGATTCGGGAAACGTCGTGGTCTCAAAGAACGCAAACGCCCGCTGTTCGCGCTGAGGGTTGGTGTACTCGACTAGGGCGCGAAACGATCCGTGGCTGGCGACTTGCACGCCGTTGTGGAACTGCGGAACTACGGCCTGACGCAGATGGATCACCCGCCCGATCGCCGGGATGCCATCGCGGATGTACTGAAAGTCATCCCACGTCAACAGATTGCGAATCAGCGCCCCGATGCCGCCGATGAAGAACAGCAACCCGCCCCAGTGCAGATACCACAGAGGCAGAATGTAGTGCCCCAGATCCTCGATGCTCGGCAGCATCCGAAACACGACAAATGCGATCCCCAGCACGATCAGGATCAGCGGTTGAGACCGTCGCCGACTGGCATAGGAGCCACGTCGATTTGGACGCGGGAGCGGGCGGGGCACTTCCGGATCGAACTCATCCCCGAAGTCGTAGTCCTCGGGAGGAGCGAACGGCCCGAGGGCCTCAGCCAACTGCTCCGGCGTGGCCCCCTGCGGCTGGGCAACGGGCTGACGGAAGGCCGCCAGATCGAACGGCTTCTGGACCGGGCTCTGATCCATCGATTCGTCCTCGATGCAGTACTTCCGGTCACCCGTTTCGCTGCGACGCGGAGTCTTCGAAGCGGAGCGTCTGCCTCAACAAGCCGCCAGCAGTTGGAACGGGTCGGCCAGCATGTTGCACAGGGCGGTCACGAACCGGGCTGCGTCGGCACCGTTGATGACGCGGTGGTCGTAAGAAAGCGAGATCGGCAGCATCATTCGCTCGACGACTTTGCCGTCTTCGAGCTTCAGCTCCATCTGCGACCGCGACATGCCGAGGATACAGACCTCGGGATAGTTCACGATCGGCGTGAAGGCGATCCCGCCCAGCCCGCCGAGGTTGGTCACCGTGCAGGTCGCGCCCTGCATCGAGTCGATCGACAACTTGCGGTCGCGAGCCTTGCCAGCCAGATCGGTCAGCTCGCCTGCGATCGTCAGGATGCTCTTCGTGTTACAGTCCTTGATGACTGGCACGACGAGCCCGTTCGGCGTGTCGACCGCACAGCCGATGTTGTAGAACTTCTTCAGCACGATCTCGTTCGTTTCGGGATCGAGTGAGCTGTTGAACTTGGGGAAGGCTTGCAGACAGGTGGCCAGGGCCTTCATGACGATGGCGGTCATCGTGACCTTGGGCCCGTTCTTGCCGATCCCTTCGCCGAACCGCTTGCGGGCCGCTTCGAGGTCGGTGATGTCAGCCTTGTCATGCTGAGTCACGTGCGGGATCACGTTCCACGAGACGGTCAGGTTCTCGGCAGCTGTGCGGGCGATCTTGTTCATCGGCTCGCGGACGGTCACGCCGAACCGGCTGAAGTCTGGCAATGGCGGCGCAGAGATGCCGCCCGACAGGACCCGCGCAGGCTTGACGGGGGCGACCGCGATCTGCTGCAGCTTGCCTCGGACGTAAGCCTGCACATCCTCTTGAGTGATCCGTCCGCCGGGGCCGGTTCCCTTCACGAGGGCGATGTCGACACCCAGCTCTCTGGCCAGTCGCCGCGTCGCGGGAGCGGCGGGAACGGGGGATGTTGAGGATTGAGGGTTGAGGGTTGAGGGAACGGCAGGAGCAGCCATGATCGTGGGCGTGATCGCCGGGGAGGTTGAGGGCTTCGAGCTGGAAGCGTCAGCACCCGGAGCTTTCGAAGTTTTGCTGGGCGAATTGGACCCTCCGGGGGCTAACGCTTCCGGCTCTCGGATTCCTTCGACCACCAGCAGCACCTGGCCGGGTTTTACGCTCTCGCCCGACTTGACCAGCAGCTTCGTGATCTTACCCGCGATCGTGCTGGGCAGTTCGACGACCGCTTTGTCGGTTTCCAATTCCATCAGAATCTGGCCGTTGGTGATGATGTCACCGACCTTGACTGAGATGTCCGCGATGTCCGCAGAAGCGACTCCTTCCCCCAGACTCGGGAGCTTGAATTCGACGGGACCAGAAGAAGGTGAGGGGGGAGAGGCGAGGGGGGAGTGACCGGAAGCTGGAGTCGCTGGTGTCGCCGCCGCTTTTGAGCCGGAAGCGTCAGCGCCCGGAGCCTTCGTGGGAGCTGCTGCTGCCCCGGAGGCCTGTGGCCGGGAGCCGGAAACCTCTGTACCCGCCCCGTCAATCACCAGAACCGGCTGCCCGACACTGACGGTGGCCCCCTCTTTGACCAGGATGCGGCCCACCACGCCCGCGTGCGGACAAGGCAATTCAACAACGGCTTTGTCGGTCTCCAGCTCCATAACAATCTGACCGGCGGAGATCGCATCTCCTTCCTTTACAAGGATTTCGGCAACGTCAGCCGATGAGACACCTTCTCCGAGGTTTGGCAGCTTGAATTCGATTCCCATGGACGGTTCCGTCGCAAGTCCAGCAGTGGTCGTATCGTACGTAGGCGGATAATAATCAAGACGGGAGGCCCCGGACAGTGTTCATTCGCAGAGAAATCATGTGCGGAAAAATAGAGTGTCAGGCAATCTCGACAATCCCTCACCCCAGCGCGTGATGATCGAGGGGATGGTCTCTCCGAACCGGGTAGCAACTGGCACAAATGAGAGGACTTACGGTCGCTTGACCCCCTCCCTCAGGCGGCATACGATACGCGATTCCACGCCGGACAACACCGCCGGGCGTGGGCAACTGAACCGGAATTCAGTTGCAGCAACCCACACGGACACAACGATTTAGGCTGTTGTCATGGCCGTTCCGAAGAAGCGTCAATCCAAGTCTCGCCGCAACATGCGACGTGCCCACGATTTCGTGGTTCCGCTCAAGCTGCAAAGCTGCGCCCAGTGCCAGACCATGATTCCATCCCATGTGGTGTGCCCGAACTGCGGTTACTACCATGGTCGGGCGATGGTTCCGCAAGAAGGCGAATAATCACTTCGCCTCCAGAGTTCCCCTCTTTCTGGATGGACACTCACCATGCGGATCGCGCTCGACGCGATGGGTGGAGACTTTGCGCCCGGCATTAATGTGGCCGGAGCGATCGAAGCCATGCGCAACGACCCGAGTCTGGAGATCCAGCTCGTCGGTCGCCGTGATCTGCTGGAGTCGCAACTCGCCGAAGCGAAAGACGTGCCACCGGGCTTAACGGTCGTGCATGCTCAGGACTTCATCGGCATGGAGGAAAAGCCGATGGAAGCACTCCGCAAAAAAGCGGACTGCTCCATTACGGTCTGCTGGAAATTGCTGGCATCGAAGGAAACGGACGCCATCGTCAGTGCGGGGCATACCGGCGGCGTGGTGGCGGCCGGGCTGCGAACTCGCCTGTTCCTGAAGGGGGTCAAACGCCCTGGCATCGCGGTGATCCTGCCCACGATTAGTGGGCAGACGGTCCTTATGGATGTCGGAGCCAATCCGGGGGCTCGCCCCGAGCATCTCCACCAGTACGCTGCAATGGGGGCCATTTTCTCTCAGACGGTTCTGGGCGTGGCAGAGCCTCGCGTCGGGCTGATGAATATTGGGAGTGAAGAAGGAAAAGGCACCGAACTGGTGCTCGAAACGCATGAACTACTGATGAAGCAGCCCTGTCCCGGCAAATACATCGGTAATGTCGAAGGGCGTGGAGTCTACCTCGGTGAAGCGGATGTCATCGTTTGCGAAGGGTTTGTTGGCAACGTCGTCCTGAAGGTCAGCGAGGGCATGGCCAGCATGATGATGAAGGTCACTGCGGGGGAAGTCCTTAAATCGCTGGACGCCGAGCGGGACAAAGCGGGAGCGGCGTTTAAGCGTTTGCAATCCCGGTTTGAGTACAACGAAACCGGCGGCGCTCCTCTGCTGGGTGTCGACGGCATCTGTATGATCTGCCACGGGTCCAGCGATGCCCGGGCGATCCGCAACGCTCTCAAAACCACCAAGAAACTCCACGAAGCCAAGGTTAACGATCGAATTACTGAGGTCGTCGGCAGCTGGGGGTAAGTCGCAGGGCACAAAAACTCTGCGACCGTTCGGTAAGTCCAAATGGCATTCCCGCATGTTCCTTGCGAGAATGGTGTGACCTTCACGCCCTCGCTCGATGGGGTAGAATGAGGATGTTCATCGCAAGGTGACCGGCACAGGGTGGCGGTTTCCCGTTTCGCGACTCGCTTCGTCCGCAGGTGTTCTCATGCCCGTTTATGTCTACGAGATCATTCAACCCGACGACTCGCCTGGCCCGACATTTGAACTGGTCCAGCGCATCTCTGACAAACCGTTGACTGTGCATCCCGACACTGGCGAGGCGATTCGTCGTGTCCTGCAGCCGCCTTTCATCGGGGGGGCGTGGTCCGATGGTTCAATGAGCCACCGTATGAAGGATGACAAGAAGCTCGGGCAGCAGGGATTCACCAAGTATGTCAAAGCGGGTGATGGAATCTACGAGAAACGCTGCGGCAAGGGCCCTGATATTATCTCCAAGGACAGCAAGGTCAGCGGATCCCAGTTCGGACACTTGGACTAGAGCCTTGTCGGAAATGGTCTTCGGGGAAGGCTGACAGGAATGCCAGACCGATGCTTCTGTGGACCAGGCATGCCTGACTGCCAGCACGGATGATGAATCCAGACACCGTTCCGCCTGACCCATCATTTTGATCGGTCTCCATCCATTGGGACTGCCCGTGCCGTTTTATTCGATTACTGACTTCGATGACCCCCGGCTGGACCCCTATCGCAGTTTGAAGCTCGTGCATCAGACGCGGACAACCGGGCATCTGATTGCCGAAGGGCACCGGGTAGTTCGTCGGCTGGTCGAGAGTGATTTCGCCGTTGACTCGATCCTGGTCACCGAACGTCGTCGCCATCTGATTGATGATCTGGACCCGGAACGACAGCCGATCTATGTCCTGAGCGAGGAACTGGCCAGTCAACTCGTCGGGTTTCATTTTCACGGGGGTGTCGTGGCTGCGGGGTGGCGAAAAGAGTCACCCGCACTCGTGGAGTGGTTGCCACGAGAAGTCGACTCGCGGCAGTTGGTCGTGGTCTGTCCGCGAATTACGGATCCTGACAATCTGGGAACGATGATTCGCCTGTGTGTGGGATTTGGGGTGCGAGGCCTGATCCTGGGGCCGGGTTCCACCGATCCCTACTCCCGCCGCGTGCTGCGGGTCTCAATGGGGCATGCCTTCTTTCTCCCCATCATGACAGCCGATCCACTGCAGCCGACACTACACGCCCTGCACAGCCAGCACCAATTCCGCCTGGTCGCGACCGTGCTGGATGCGACGGCGACGGCGCTGTCGCTGATCCCGTTCGGGGGGCCCCCCGACGCAAATCGCTGGGGCCTGCTGTTTGGAAATGAAGCCGATGGCCTTGATCCCCAGTGGATTGCCGCCTGTGACCAGCGCGTCACGATCCCGATGGGAGCCCACGCGGACTCGCTTAACGTGGCGGTGTCGGCGGGGGTGTTTCTGCACTGGTTCCGAGGGACTGTGAGCGATTTAGAAGCCGGTCCAGCAGCGTCTTGGCATCCAATGCCAGGCTGAAACCCAAGGGGATCAAAACCAGCGTGAAGACTGTCGAGACGATCAGACCGCCCAACACCACGCTGCCCAGTCCGCGATAGAGTTCGCTCCCCGCACCGGGGATGAACACCAGCTGGCCCCCGGCCCAGGAAGGCATGGGTACCACCAGCGGCAACATCCCCAGTACAGTCGTAATGGTGCTCATGAAAATCGGACGGAGGCGGGTCCGTGTGCTGTCGAGAATCGCGGTCTGGTGATCCATTCCGCCCTTCATGTTCTGCAACGCCTGATGCACGATCAGAATGGCGTTGTTCACCACAACACCAATGAGAATCACGAAGCCCAGCATGGTCAACGTGTCCATCGGCTGGGGGAACCAGATATTGAGCAGCGCCAACCCTGCAAAACCACCCACCATGCCCAAGGCCACGCTGGTCATGATGATCAGCGGGTAGAAGTACGACTCGAACAAGCCACACATTAGCAGGTAGGTAATCAACCCGGCCATGACCAGGCTACCCGACATGGCTCGTTGCGTATCTTGCAGCTTGTCGGCGGTCCCGGCGAAGCGGATCTGGTACAGCCCTCCCTCGGTCAGTGGTGAGTTGAGCAGCGGCATCCGGATTTTTTCATCGGCCAGCGAGATGGCCTCATCGAGAGCCATCGTCGAGTTCGGTTTGATCTGGATGGTCACCGACCGCTGCCGCTCGATGTGGTTCACGACCTCCGGGCCTCCGGTGGCCTTGATCGTGGCCAGACCCCCAATATTTACCACCTTACCCGTGCGAGTGCTGACCGGCAGGTTTTCCAGATCCTGCGACCGGCGTGTGAACTCATCGGCTCCATAGATTACCAGATCGATCTTCCGTCCGTCGTGCCAGTAATCTCCGGCATAGGCGCCGTCGACCAGCGCATTGACGGCATACCCCAGCTCTTCGACGGACACGCCCAGGTCAGCGGCGTTCTCCCAGTTCGGAAGAACATGTAACTCAGGATTCGTCGATTCGAGGTTCGACCGGGGAGTCACCTGGTGACCGGTGGGGATCGGCTTGCCTTCGGCGGACATCGCGACCGGAGGAAAGACCCCCTGGCCTTCATAGGGACCAATACCCATCGCTTGCATGAAGACCATGCTTCCGAGCTGATTGAGCCGGGCCATGTCCGGGCCCGTGATATCGACATCGATCGATCGTCCACCGGAGAGGCCCCCCTGGAACAGGCTGGATTGAGCCACGATAGCAAATGTGCCAGGAATCTGACTGGCGGCTTTCTGCATGACGGGGACCATTCCGCCAGCACTCAGTGGGTCTTCCGCCGCCGCCCCCATGAACAACCGCCCGCCCCGAGCGACAAAAAAGAAGTTCTTCATTCGCGGGCCATCAAGTGCGGCCTCCTCGGGGGAGCCGGGTTCGGTCTCCCAATACTTGGCCATGTCCGCTTCGACGCGACGTCCCACCTTGATCATCTGGTCGATGTTGTAGCCTGAAGGTGGTAACAGGATCGCAAACACCAAGTTCCGGTTGCCTTCCGGGAGGTATTCCATCCGGGGCATCATGAGCTGCGAGCCCCAGTAAGACCCCGCCACCATGAGTACCACGGCTACCAGCCGTACCCCGACACTGCCGCGGATGGTCATCATCAGCTTCAGCCAGCGGACAAAACCATTGACCATCGAGGTGATGAGCCCTGGCTTTTCCTCCTCGGTGCCGAACGGACTGGCGGAACCGATGGCCTTCGTCCCATCCGCAAGGACCGGGTGCGGCTTCAGAATCTTGCAGGCCGCCACCGGGACGACCGTGAACGACACTGCCATCGACAACACGTTGGCATAAGTGATTGCGATCGAGATGTCACGGAACAGCTGCCCGGCTTGGCCCTCGATCAAAATGATCGGGATCAGCACCGCGAGGGTCGTACAGGTATTGGCGAACACCGCGCCCCAAACTTCGGCGGTGCCTTTAATGGAGGCCTCTTCGGGGGACTCGCCCAGTTCGTAGCGGCGGAAGATGTTTTCCAGGACCACGATGGCGTTGTCGACGGCCATCCCCACAGCGAACGCCATCCCCGCGAGGCTGATCACGTTGATGGAACGCCCGAGCGCCTTGATGAAAATAAACGAGGCGATGACGCTGATCGGGATCGAGATCCCGATGATTGCCACAGTGCGGAAATTCCGCAGAAAGACCCACAGGACAAGCAACGCCAGAGCACTCCCGGCGTAGATGTTTTCCTCAACCATGTCTACGGCGGAGTGGATGTATTCGGTCTGGTCGTAAACCTGCTCCAATTCCAGCCCTTTCTGGGCCAGGACACCCGTGTTCAGTTCCTCGATTGCAATCCGCAGGTTGTCACCATGAATCCGCCGAGACTCGGACAGCTCAAACTGGGTGATGGTGCCATCGTGATCCAGGTCCAGTTCACGACGCGGCGGGCCCATGATTTCGAGGACGTTGGTATTGGGGGCCTGTTGACAGTTGATGGCCAGCCCGTTGATCCCTTTCTGGCGAACGACACCATCCGGCTTCTTATAGTCGATTCCCACCGAGCCAATATCGCGCACTCGAACGGGAGAATTGTCCCGGATACTGACGATCGTGTCGGCCACCTTGTCGGCAGTGTCGAACTGTCCCAGGGTGCGGACGATATTTCGCTGCTTCCCCTCCCAGATGTCTCCGGCAGAGATATTGGCGTTCTGCTCGCGGAGCGCCCGCTGCAGGTCTGACACGGTCAGATGGTGGGCCGCCAGCTTGGCGGGATCGACCACGACGCGGAACTCTTCTTCCTGCCCGCCAAGGACATTGGAGGCCGCCACGCCCGGCACCCGCTCAAAACGCGCCTCGATGAAGTCCTCCGTGAACTTCCGCATCCGGGTCGGATCGGGGCGTCCCCGCAGCAGATCCTCAAAGGCGGGGATCGTTTCGGCCATCCCCGCAATACGTCCCAGGTCGACAGGCAAGCTGCCGTCAAGATACTTGGTCAGTTTTTCCCGCAGTTCCGGGTGGATCTGCACGAACGATTCCAGTTCCTGCACCGTCGGCGGGAGCGGCTTCAGAATGATCCAGCAAACAAACTCGGTGTTGGCGGCCCCCTCGCTGATGGTGGGCTCACGAGCATCGATCGGATAGCGGGCGACCAGATTCAGCTTGTCGTTGATGCGTGCCCGAGCGTCCGAGAGATTCGTGCCGACCGGGAATCGCAATGTGATTGTTGAAGCTCCGTCACGGCTTTCGCTCTTGAATTCGCGAAGTCCCTCAACGCTTTTGAGCTGTTCTTCCTGCTCGTCGGTGATCTCCCGCTCGACTTCCTGGGCGCTGGCCCCCGGCCAGAGTGTCGTCACCGTGATTTCCGGTTCCGAAACATCCGGGGTGAGTTGCACCGGGGTGCCCAGGAGAGACACCGTTCCGAAGAGCATGGACAACAGCACGCAGACCGTCACCTTGACGGGGTTCTGAATGCAGAATCGAATGAAATCCATGGGCAAGCCTGCAGTACGAAGAGTCGACGACCAGGCAGATTCTAGATAAGGATCGTACGAGACGTTAGCGGTCTTTGAAAAAACAGAGGAACTTTGACGGTCCTTACTGGAGCCTCCCACCGGGACCGGGCGGAAGGATGACCGCTGAGAGTTTTTTCATGAGTTAGCGGGCAGCATCCCGAGGGGCGGCAATCGTTCTTGCAGGAACTCTCCGGACCGAGGATCATGCGAGTTCCTACCTGCAGGTGAGACATGATCAAGAGTCTGGACCAGAAGCTGGCTGCGATTCACGCTGACCCCGGGGGGTGCCGCGAATTCATCATTGCGGATGCCAAAGATGCCGACATGGCGTTCGGTATCGGTGCCCCGGGACGTTCTCCCGAACGGCACGATGGGGAAGTCCGTTTCAAGACACTCGCCGACTATCGGGAGCAGATCCGCCAGATCACCCAGCAAGGGATCGTCGACATCATGCTGATGTCGGCCAGTACCAGCGACCAGCTGGCGATCCAGGAGGGAATTTTCGACAACTCGGCAGTGACCCCCGCGATTCGGGCCAACGACACCACGGACATCCACGTCTTCCGGGGCAGTCAGATCGGTGTCGCGGCGTCTCGCCCGTTCCGGACGGCATCACTGGACCATGCGTTGTGCGGCAAGATCGATTGTACGCCCACTGATTCCGTGATCGGATCGGACCTGGGACTGTACTCCATCACTTTTAACAACGACCGCGATCTCGATCGTGACGCCTTGCAGGCCTACAAAGAGTTCCGCGACGAAGCGGAACGCAAGGGGTTTCGTCACTTTCTTGAAATCTTCAACCCGAACGTGCCAGGGGCTGTCCCCGAGGCACAGTTGCCAGGGTTCATCAATGATGTGATTGCCCGGACCCTGGCGGGTGTGACCAGCGCCCAGCGCCCGGTGTTTCTGAAGATCCCCTACCAGGGGCCCCAGGCCATGGAGGAACTGGTCCGGTATGATCCGCATCTCGTGGTGGGGATTCTCGGGGGCTCTGCGGGCACGACTCTGGATGCGTTTCAGCTGCTGTCCGAGGCCCGCAAGTATGGGGCTCGGGCGGCTCTGTTCGGTCGCAAGATCAACCAGGCGGAAAACCAGCTGGCATTCATCGAGTTCCTGCGGCTCATCGCCGACGATGTACTGGAGCCGGTGGAAGCGGTCAAAGCCTATCACGCCGTGCTGGGGAAACTCGGAATCCCTCCCCGGTTGCCGCTGGATGAGGATCTCACCCTGCAAACCAATGTGATGAGCTATGGCGGGAGCGGGGCTGCGGTTCGTGTGCCCGCCCAGATTGCTGCGACTCCGGCTCC
>QWPB01000150.1 GCA_003671275.1 Planctomycetota bacterium
AACCCGTGGACTCTGTTGAAGTGCGATTTGTAGCACAGGGACGCTGTCGTTCCGATCCTTTCATGCATGGAGTCACTTCTGAGATTTTCCGTTCGACAAATCCATCGGAACTCGCTGACACACAGTTTCAATCATGGGCGATCCCCAACCGTTGATTCCAGGCCCCGGCATTCTGCCGTGACAGAACACAAAACCCGTGCTCAAGGTGTTCTGTTTTCACGGGGCTGGGCTTGAGGCCAAACTCGTAACGGACTCGATCGGGACGGTCTGTTTCATTCGTCCGTCCAGCAGGCAGCTGACATTCACATCGCCCAGTACATTGATCGTCGTCCGGCAGCGGTCGAGGAACCAGTCAACCGTCAGCAGGAGCGCGATGTAATCGGTCGGCAGCTTCACGGCGGTGAAGACCAGCGTCATCGTTACCAGCCCCGCTTCGGGAATCCCTGCGGCCCCCACTGAGGCCACGATCGAGGTCAGGACGACCAGCAGTTGATCACTGAGGCTCAGGTGAATTCCCAATAGCTGGGCGACGAACAGGGCCGACATGGCTTCATAGAGTGCCGTCCCGTCGTTATTAAAGTTGGCCCCGACGAGCGACCCCAGACTGGCCGATTCTTCGCGTACGCCGACTTTGTCCTTCAGGCAGGCATAAGTCACCGGCATCGTGGCGGTAGAACTGCCGGTCGAGAAGGCCATCACCAGCGAATCACGCATCCCACGCAGCACGTCGAGCGGACGGCACCACGAGAAGAACCGAATACGCAGCAGATACCAGCCCGCCTGCAGGACCAGGGCCATCAGCACGGCGACGATAAAGGCCCCCATCGCTTGGAACGGGGCAAACCCTTCAGTCCCGACGACTTTGGCCACGATCGATAGAACTCCGATCGGCACCAGATCGATGACCCAGTGCAGCACGGTAATCAACGCCTGATAGGCGACCTCGACGATGTCCTGCACATTCCCAATGGGGCGAGTCCGTTGCCCTCTCAAAGCGATCCCAAAAGCACACGCGATGAAGATCACGCCAATGACGTTCGGCTTGTCCCCCAGCGGACCGACCAGACTCTTGGGGATGTTGTCGATTACGATCTGCACGGGGGAGACTCCCTTGGTCTCGGCTTTCTCGTGCTTCTCGGGAGGCTTCTGCGGCGACCATCTTCCCGGCTGTACCGTGTTGGCCACAAACAGCCCAATACAGATTGCCACTACGGTATTCAGGATCAGCAGCGCCCCCAGACGCAGAGCGGTCTTTCCGGCGATCTCTGTCGTCATCAGGACATGCGTCACCGCAATCAGAATCAGCGGTGGAGCCAGTGCCCCCAGCAGCTGAAGAATGATCTTCGCGGGGAGTTCAAAGACATGGGCACTTTTTCCCAGGACCAGTCCGAGTACGATGCCGACGACGAGCGCTCCCAGGATTCGCCCATACAGCGGCCACTTTCGCCAAGTGGCCAGCCACCCGGCTTTCGTGTGTGCGGTGCCATCCATTGTTGCTCCGATTGGTTAAGAGCCCACTGAGGCGGGCGAGGGTTCGACATTCTCAGCGCGGAGACCGCGACAAGGATCGTAGTCATCCCTCGTTACGATTTCGACGGGGTGGTTAAGACTGAATTGACGGGTTCAACCGGTCGGCTGGAATTCGCCCGCAGCCGGTCCCAGCGAGGACCAACCGCCCTCGTTCGACTGAATTCGGTACGAATCGCAACAACATCAGGAAGGCGGATACCCCTGCTTCCTTCCGCGAACCAGTTCTCTCACCCGAACAGGTCCATCAGCGGCTCACCTGTCGACAGGGGCCTCGTGAACCCGTCTTTCCCGAGCCGCGTATCGAGAGGCACGCCCAGCGAGTGGAAGATCGTGGCACCCAGGTCCTGCGGCCTCACGGGGCGGTCTTTCACATAGGCCCCATGTTTGTCGGTCTCTCCGTAAACCGCTCCGCCGCGAATACCGCCGCCCGCGATCATCGCAGAGAAGCACGCCGGCCAGTGCTGGCGTCCGGGGTTCGTGCCGGGGGCGTTGATGTTCGGAGTGCGACCGAACTCGCCCAGACAGACGACCATCGTGCTTTCCAGCATCCCACGGTCCTTGAGATCCAGGATCAGCGCTGACAGACCTTGATCGAGCTTGGGCAGGCACCAGCCCATCCCGTACGAGCCATTTCCGAAGGCGCTGCCCATCCCCATTTCGCCCCCGTGCATGTCCCAGCTGGAACTCGGGGCCCCGCCGCCCCCTTCGGGAGCTGTCCCGGTCCAGCCATTGACGGTTACGAACCCGACCCCCGATTCGACCAGTCGCCGGGCGAGCAGCAAATTCTGGCCCAGCGGATGCATACCGTATCGCTCGCGGACTTTTTCAGGTTCGTGATGCAGCTCGAACGGCAGGCGGGCTTCGGAGCCACTGGTGAGATCAAAGGCCCGATGGTGAATGTCCTGCCAGTTCTTCGTCGCGCGGGCGGCCTCGGTATCACGAATCACCGGGCTGAGCGTGTCGAGCAACTGGCGGCGATTGCCCAGGCGAGCGACCTCCACGCTGGCTTGCAGCTCGTCGGGGGCCTTGAAGGTTGGCATCGCGGGATGATTGGCTGCCGAGCCGACGAACAGTGGGCTGTATGCGGCTCCCAGATGCCCGCCGATCCCAATGTTGGGGGCACAGAAGACCGGATCACCAACGCACTTGATGAGCCACACATACGGCGAAACCGTCTGCGTCGTGGGCCGCACCTTGGCCAGAATCGATCCAATGTAGGGCGCGTCCGTGGGAGCCCCGGCTTGACCACTCAAGCAGTGATGCATCGCGTCGAAGTGGTTGCTGATGTTTCCCACATGCGTCATCGACCGGATCAGCGAGAAATGGTCCGTCAGCTGGGCCATCTCGGTATGCAGCTCGCAGATCTTCATGCCGGGGACTTTGGTCGCGATCGGCTTGTAAGGTCCACGAATCGTGTCCGGAGCCTCGGGCTTGAGGTCCCAGGTGTCGATATGGCTGGGACCACCGCACAACAGCACGAAGATGCACGACTTGGGTGCGGCCCCGCGGCCGAACCCCGATTGCGGGTTCACCCCGGCAGCCACCATTCCGGGAAGGGCCATCGGCAAGGCCGCCAGGCCGGTCGCCTGCAGCAGCGAACGCCGGGAAAGGACATCGGTCGACAATGCAGAGGGGTTCCGAGATGGGGGCATGACGTAATATCCACACGAGAATGATCCGTTGATATATCGGCCAGAGCATACCACCCGCCGACTAACCGATCCACAACAATTGATGGAATGTGGGGAAATTCTTTCCGGGGCCGCCTGCTAGGTCACGGAGATCAAGATGCAGCAGTCCCGTATTACCGAAGTCCCATTCGAACCGCTGAGGGGTAGTGGTTTGTCCCGCTGAGGCTGCCCTCGAATTGGGAACCTGGTCTAGTGCTAAAGACTTCGGAGATATCGGATTAAAGCCTCGCGTTGAGGGGCATTCAGTGTCATCGTCGTGAAATGTCCGCTGTTGATGACCTCATGCAGGCTGTGGGCACTGCCGTCGTGAAAGAAGTGGAATCGCTGACTGACCCCTTTCAGAAAAGGGGGATTAAACGTCCTGTGTCCCGCTTCATCCAGGTGGCCCACATCGAACGCCACATCGCTGGAGTATGTCAGGGGGGGGATATGGCACTGCGCACAACCCGCCTCACGAAACAGCGATTGTCCTGCTGTCCATTGGACCTTATCCGCATTGCTGGTGGTTATCGGTTGCAGTGGCGGCGCTGGTTCCAGGGTATGCAGGTAGGCGACCAGGTCGTTGATCTGTCGAGCAGTGAGCGGCGGACCTTGCATCGTGGTATCGATCGATTTCATCACCTGCGTATGCAGCTCGCGAACATCTCCGGTCCATCCCCACGGGTTGGCGTCGCGACCGCCCAGCAGTGTCAGCACACGCTTGGGGGTCCCCCGGCTGTGGTCGCCGAACGTGTCGGTCAATGCTTCATTCGCATGTCCGTCGGTATGGCAGCTGTGACAGCTCATCCAGTTTTCCAACGACAATCGTCCATCATGAAACAGCCGCTCCCCGCGATCTGCGGGGCCCAGTGGTGGCATCGGCCCCAACGAGAACTCCTCCAGGAGTTGTCCGGCCTGCGTATCGACCAGCGACAATGAATCCGACAACGTGTTCACCACGATGGCCTGAGTCATTCCCGGTCGCGGTAACACGGTTGTGGGGCGGCTGCCCACCACCGGACGGACGCGCTCCCGTCCTCCCGGGCTGACGATTCCCAGCTGATCGACTCCGCCCAGCGATACGCACAGTTGTCCCGCGCCATCCATGGCCAGACCCGAGGGATCAGCGGCCCCTTCGGCAGCCCGTCCTAGAAACACGGTCTTTGCCACTGTTGGCAACAACGTCCGCCGTTCGCGCAGGGCGTTCAGCGGCAACTCTCGGACTACATTCTGTAGAAGAATTCCGTCCCGTACCGCATCCTGGCTGGTGGCCACCTGCTGATTCAGCATCTGCTGAGCCAGCAGCAGGGACTGCTGATCGGATGAGAGAATCAATCCGCGAATGTTGTGCCCCTGCACTCTCCGTACCGAATGAAGCGTCCAGTCATGCAGTGCGATTACCGCCAGCTGATCCCCCGCGTGGTCCGTTACCACCAGCAGTTCATCTCCCGGAAGTAACAGCTGCAGGTGAGGCGCGAAAGGCAGTTCCAGTACCTGACGCTCGATCCCGAAAGGAGGCCAGGCTGACAGGGGCACCCGGATTCGCTCAACCGTGTGGTCCCACCGGCTGGTGACCGACAATGAGGTCGCACTCAGTTTCGCAGCAGTCTGGGGGCCGCGCCCGACGGGCAGCTCTCCCACCACCTTCAGGGAACCGTGCGGATCGGCGGTACACCACACCAGCCGGTTCCCCGAGCAATCGACCACGGCCCAGCGTGAAGTATCGCCCCACGACAGCAAATCGACCGGCTGGCCGCCAACATCGATCTCAGCAACCACCCTTTTCGCAGTGAGATCCAGCATCGACAACGTGCCGCTGCGAGAGTTGGCGGTGATTAACGTTTGTCCGTGATTGAGCCATTCCGCATCCACGGGCCGACGGAATCGTGCGGGCTCGCCCCCCACCGCGAGGGCCGTCCACAGACTCAGCAGCAACCCCCATCGCAACATATCGATTTTCTCGCTCGCGAAAAGGTGGGTCTGGGAACCTCGGGAATCGGATCACCCGGCGACTGGGTCACGCCTTTCCCAGCAGCTGGTGCAGATGATTGCGAATACATCCCGCCGAACCAATGAATCCGGCATCCCCGCCGAGCGATGCGAAGTCAATAATGGTCCGCTGGGCCGGAATCGGAAAGGCCCGCGCCTTGACCTCTTCCCGGACCTTGGCAATGAACCGCCGCCCCAGTTCACTGTTGTGCTGATCGAATGTCATGGCTCCGCCAAACAGTACCATGGCTGGGTTCAGTGTATGCATGATGTTCACGGTTCCAATCGCCAGATAGTAGGCCGTTTCCATAATCAGCCGTTCAGCCAGCTTGTCGCCTGCCTTAGCTTCATCCGCAATGAGAATGGGGGTGATGGCGTCGCCGTTCTCGATTCGGGAACGCAGTGATGACCGGGCTCCCGAGCGGAGGGCCTCTTCACAACGCCGGAGTAGTCCTTTGGCCCCGGCATAGAGTTCGACCGACCCGTGAATTCCGTGGTCCGACCGGGGGCCGCCTTCGTGCTGAATAATCATGTGACCACATTCGGCTGCGTGCGAATGAGCCCCTTCCCACACTTGACCATTCAGCACGATACCTCCCCCCACTCCGGTCCCGAGGGTCCAGAACATCAGGCTGCTGGTTCCCTGCGCTCGTCCCAGCCAAGCTTCCCCCAGTGCGGCGGCGTTGGCGTCATTTTGCAAAATGGTGGGCAGACCAAACCGTTCGCGAACCAGTTTCTTGATGGGAAGGTTCTGCCACCCCGGCAGGTTGAAGGGGTGAAAAATGATCCCTTCCGGGATATCCATTGTCCCGGGGGCGGCGATGCCGATACCGGCGATCTGATCGCGCGCATGGCTGTCCGCCATCACCCGGTCGATCACGCTGTAAAGGTGGGCCAGCCCCTCGTCACGGCCGGCATCGAGCTTGATCGGAAAGGCGTCGTTTGCCAGCACCTGACCATCTTCCCGAACGACTCCCGCCTTGATGCGGGTGCCGCCGATATCGATGCCGACATAACAGGGGAGTGCGTTCACAGACGAGGCTTTCTTCCGACGATCATTCGGTGTGTGAGCGGGTTTTGCCACACGGGGAACCTGCATTACCACAGTCTAGATCGGACTGCGAATTCAGAGCCACACGAGTTTTAGAATCACTACGCCAGGATTGGAGCGACTACCTGGCCGTGAACATCGGTCAGGCGATAGTCCCGCCCCGAATTCCGGTACGTCAGCTTCGTATGCTCCATCCCCAGCAGGTGCAGAATCGTGGCGTGGAAATCGTGAACATGGACCACATCCCGAGCCACGTCGATCCCATACTCGTCCGACTCGCCATAGGTCATTCCGGGCTTCACGCCGGCTCCAGCCAGCCACGATGAAAAGACCCAGTGGTGGTGCTCGCGTCCACGGGCATCAGCAGCCGAATTAAATGGCGTGCGACCAAACTCTGTAGTCCACACCACCAATGTATCGTCCAGCATGCCCCGCCGCTTCAGATCCTTCAGCAGGGCGGAGACGGGCTGGTCCACGTTCTTCGCCAGGGGAGAGTGCGTCAGCATGTCTCCATGGGCATCCCAGTTGTTCGATGATCCCACATCAATCAACTCCACGAATCGGACCCCGCGTTCGGCCAACCGTCGTGCGACCAGGCATTGCCATGCGAATCCGCGCGTGCTGCCCCGCTCCAGCCCGTACAGCTGGAGTGTCTCATCGGTTTCATGAGTGAGGTCGAAGACCTCCGGCATTTCGGCCTGCATGCCAAAGGCGGTTTCAAACGACTTGATTCGGGCTGCCAACTGGGGATCGCCCGCGCGGGACGCCTGGTGTCGCTGGTTGAGCCGGGCCATCTGCTCTAGTTCCAACTCCTGCAAGCGGCTGGTTCCCGCCCGTCGCTGGATGTTGGCGACCGGTTCCGGGCCGGGCACCACGAGTGTTCCCTGGTGTGAGCCGGGCAGGAAGTCGCTGCCCCACACTTGTCCTCCGGCGTACGGCGTTTGCGGGGCGATCACTACAAACGACGGCAGATTCCGGTTCATCGTCCCCAGACCATAACTGACCCAGGCTCCGATGCTGGGACGCGCGAAGGTAAATGATCCGGTATGGATTCCCAGCGTCGCTTCGTAGTGATTAGTATGGTCCGATTTCATAGAACGGATGACACACAGGTCGTCGACACACTCGGCCATGTGCGGGAACAGCCCACTGACTTCCGTTCCCGACTGGCCATGTGGCTGAAACTCCCACTGAGGCCGCTTGAGGAACATGTTGAAGCTCCCCTTGCGCCCCTGGAATTCATTCACCGGGATGGTCTTGCCCGCGTCAGCGAACAGCTTCGGCTTGGGATCCCAGGAGTCCACATGCGATACGCCACCGCTCATAAAGAGGAAAATGACCCGTTTAGCCTTGGCAGCCTGATGCGACAACCGGGGTGCCAGCGGGTCGGTCGATCCACTCTCCGCAGCCAACGCGGAAACAATCGAGGGAAGCAACACCGACCCACCCACCATCGACCGAAGTACGTTCCGGCGAGTCGGATCGAATTGACGATGTGACATGGCTCCCCCTTTGACAACGAATCCATCGATTCCGATGTAGCATATCCCGAAGGTTGCCTCTCGCTCAACGTCGTTCAGTATGCCCCCCACATCTCGATCAGTCGGTTTCAGCCTCACAGCTGGACCGAAACTTGTCTGTTTCCCGGCTCTTCGGACAAACCGGCTTATTCCTTAAAGCTAGAGTCACGATGTAAGATGGCAATCTTCTTGCCCGAACCGCCATTCCGGAATCCGTTGATGGACCACCAGGACACTACCCGGCCGCACACTGCAGAATGGCATGCACGACTTAACGGTATTTTGGGTAGTGCCGCCTGTCGGCAGTTGGGGGTCTACGTCATCCCTGATCATTTCCTGTTGTCGGTTGTGATTCCGGTTTTCAACGAACGTCACACGCTAATGTCGCTCCTGGATCGTGTCCGGGCGGTGCCCGTGCGGAAAGAAATCGTACTGGTGGACGACTGCAGCAGGGATGGAACCACCGATTTGCTCCGTGAACTGGAGAAAACCCCCAACAACGACGCACTGAACACGCTGTCGATCCAGTTCCATTCAGTCAATCGCGGCAAGGGGGCGGCCGTCCGTACGGGGTTCTCGCGAGCGACGGGAGATGTCCTCATCATTCAGGACGCCGACCTGGAGTATGACCCCGCCGAAATCCCCCGTCTGCTTCAGCCGATTATCGAGGGACGGGCCGACGTGGTGTTTGGATCGCGTTTCCTCGGAGACCAGCCGCATCGCGTGCTGTACTACTGGCACTATCTGGCGAACAAGGGTTTGACCATGCTGTCGAATCTGTTCACCAATCTGAACCTGACCGACATGGAGACTTGCTACAAGTTGTTCTCAAAAGAGATCATGTCTCAGATCTCGCCCACTTTGCAACAGGAGCGTTTCGGCATCGAACCTGAATTGACCGCCAAGGTCTCGGCGATCCCCTGCCGCATTTTTGAAATGTCGATCAGCTACCACGGTCGGACATACGACGAGGGGAAAAAGATCGGACTGAAGGACGGCTTCTCCGCATTGTGGTGTATTACCAAGTACGGCGTGCAATCGATCCTGGCCCGGCGCAAAATCAAGGCCGCGAGAAAGAAGACTCGGCATTGACCTCCGCAGCCCGGACGGGCCGGTGAATGACATGTCCCCGTTCTCTGATAGGCCGCCACTCCGTGATTGCCCTGCCCGCTGAAGAGATCATGCTGACGCTATCGTCCCCGGCTGTTCTCATACTCGGGGCCAGCACGCGGGCCGCTGCGGATTCCGCCATGCGTAGCGGTTTTCGCCCCATCTGCCTGGATCAATTCGCGGATGCTGACCTGCGGTCTGTGGCGGAAGTTCGCGCCATCTCCAGTCTCGCTTTGCCTCCGATATGTGCTGTGCTGCAGGGCCTGGAATCGCACCCCATCGTCTTCGCGGGAGGCATGGAGAACCACCCCGTCACTTGGGAGGCCCTCGAACGCCAGCATACGGTCTGGGCTCCCTCACAACAGGCCGTCTCGGTCGTCCGCGATCCACAAGCACTTACCTGCGGTTTCCTGGAACTCAAGCAGCCCATGCTGGAACTGCGATCTCGCGAGACCGCCCCTCCCGCCGATGGAACATGGATGCTCAAGCCTCTCGCGAGTGCCGGAGGACGGGGCGTGCGAGTATGGGATCAGGCGGCCCTCAACAGCGACACTCTCCGGCGTCCGCATTACTTTCAGAAGCGGATTCACGGGCCCGTTTACTCGGCCCTGTTCATCGCGGAGTGTGATGTCGGTGATGTGCGGTTTGTCGGTCTGACCCAGCAATGGGCGGGCTGTGCCGAACTGTATGCCCACGACTATTGGTGGTGTGGCAACATGGGCCCGGTCACCCTGGATGTACAGGCCGAGTTCCTCGTTCGTCGCTGGGGAAACATCCTGAAATGGAAGTTCGAGTTGACCGGACTTTTCGGTGTCGACTTTGCCCTCGACGAGGCCGGCCAGCCATGGCTCCTGGAGGTGAATCCTCGCTGGACCGGTTCGGCGGAAGTTCTTGAACTGGCCTGTGGTTTGTCTCTGTTTGCTGACCACGTCGCATGTTATTCACCCGAGGCTGCCGCCACGGGGCGATCGATGGCACCACCCGCGGGGGATCAGGATGCGTCGCTGGTGGGCCGAGGGATTCTTTACGCCCCCCATCGTTTACGCTGGTTGGGCGATCTTCCCGTGAAGAGGTGTTGGGAAAACCAGCCCTCGATCGCCGACGTGCCCGCACGGGGCACGGTCATTGAATCGCACTTGCCGCTGTGCAGTCTTTACGCCCGTGGCAACAGTGAAGCGGTTCTGCAGCAACAGCTGTTCGGACAGGCCCGCCAGATCCTGCAAGCGATGACGGAACCCGTCGATGCCCCAGCCACCTGACTCCGCTGGCAGGGCGCGTGGCGGCGTGCGTTCCGCACGCTGATGACTTCTCCGTGGGCGCTGAGCAGGCTGGTTGAATTCGGTAATGCGGTTTGAGTGAGTGACGTGACGGCCCGCACCGCCATTCGCCCTTTCGAAATGTTCGACACCACTTTTCAAGATCCATTCTGGTTGACTCTCGTATCGAGGGTCAAATATCTCCCGCGACTTATCCAGAAAGGGCAGAGCGTACTTGTCTCTCCCACATGGCTCGGCTACCTTCCGAGAACGTCGCGGCGACCCGTTCCGGCAGCGCCTTCTGACTGCTCGCTGGTTTCCGCCTCAGAAAGGTTCACGATGTCTTCCCGTCAACTCATCCGCGTCGGTCACAGCCCCGATCCGGACGATGCGTTCATGTTTCACGCCTTGGCCAACGACAAAATTGATACCGGTCGCTATCAGTTCACGCATCAACTGGAAGACATCGAAACGCTGAACCGTCGCGCCCTGAAGGCTGAACTCGAGTTGACCGCTGTAAGTCTGCACGGGTACGCGTTCATCACGGACAAGTACGCGTTGTGTGCCTGTGGAGCGAGCATCGGGGACAACTACGGACCGATGGTCGTCGCCCGCCAGCCGGGGTCGGTCGCGGACCTGCGTGGGAAGACGATTGCCATTCCGGGCACGCTGACAACGGCCTTTCTGTCGATGCAATTGTGGCTGGGACAGGCCGGCCTGAAAGCCGTTCCGAAAGGCCAGCCGGGCGGCAATGTCGAGTATGTCGTGAAGCCGTTCGATGAGATCCTCAACGTTGTTGAACGTGGCGAAGCTGATGCCGGACTCATCATTCACGAAGGCCAGTTGACCTACCACACGCAGGGCCTCACGCTGATTGAGGACATGGGGGTCTGGTGGATGCGGGAAACCGGTCTGCCACTCCCGCTGGGCGGGAACGCCATTCGCAAGGACTTGGGTCGAACCGCGATGGAAGAAGTCACCGCCCTGCTCAAGCAGAGCATCGTCTACGGACTGGAACATCGGGATGAAGCCCTGACCCACGCGATGCAGTACGGTCGCGATCTTGACCGGGCCAAGTCGGACAAATTCGTCGGCATGTATGTCAACGACTGGACCATCGACTTCGGCCCCCGCGGTCGCCAGGCCGTCGCCCTGCTACTGCAAAAAGGCCACGAAGCAGGGATCATCCCGAACCCCGTCGAACTGGAATTCATCGACTAAGGCCACCCGCGGGAATTAACGTACCCGGTAGAACAGCCTTTCCACGCCGTTTGAGATCGACTTTTCCCGGCTGAGACGGCATGGAATGGCCGTCTCACGGGGAGCTTTTTTCGACCGCCTCCCTCAAGGCGATGCCTCCATCGTCATCTGCCGCCGGCCTGTCGCACTGGAGGGACTTCGTCACTTTGGAAATTTTGTATTCGGCCAATCAGCCGAAACTCGCGAGCGCCCGGTTCCAATAAGGAACGCTCGCCTGGTGGCGATTGATACCAGCCAAACTCAGAACAAGGATGGAGCACTGGTGATGAGCGACATCCGATCCTGACTGTCTGGGTGCCGTCCGATTGCAGCCGGAGTGATGGGAGCGGTCGTCCGGAAATGACGTGTTCGTCGAGTGACAGCAGTGTTAAACTCAAGCTCGCATTAGCAGTCACGGAGTCGAGCGTGGTTGATTCTCGGGTGTTTCGGTTTGAGTTCGGTTGCCCGCGCTGTGCCGCGCGGTTGCGACTCCAGGACCGGTCGCTGGTTGGAACTTTGTGGAACTGTCCAGAATGCCAAGCCCCGCTGCAAATCGTTGATAGCGGCATCGGTCAGATTGTGGCGGTTGACCAGACACCGAAGGCGATCACTCCGATCGTTCGATGGACATTCACTCCTCGCACGGCAGCGCGTCTGGTTACCGGTGTGCTGGTCGCGGCAGGAGCCATGTTGATCCTCTGGTCTCCCGAGAAACCGCTGTCGGTGGTAACCGAGTCCCAACCCGCACCAATCCCACCGATGGTGCCTGCTCCTCCCGGATCAGGAGGGCCGGAAACACCTCCCGCAACGCAGCGGGAGACGGCTCCCATGCAGGCCGTTTCCCGCTGGTTGACGGCCTATCGCGAGCGGACGGGGGCGTTTCCCGCAGGGACAGTGGGAACCGGCCCCGTCGAGGATCGCTTGGGATGGCAGGCCCTCTTCCGGGAAGAGACCGAAGGCGTTCCCATTCCCGACCGCAGTCAAAGCTGGCGGGCAGCGGTGAACGATTCGTTTGTCCGGCGGCGGGCGACCGAACTGCAGTGGCCCGACCTGCCCGAAAAAGTGAGCGAGTCCGGTTATCCAGCGACCCATTTGGCGGGAATGTCGGGAATCGGAGCAGACGCCGCCCGGCTCCCGAAATCTGATCCGCGAGCGGGAATCTTCGGCGAAGATCGGCGGACCACCAATGACGATATCCGCGATGGCCTCTCCTCAACCATCATGGTGGTCGGGATCGAGCATCGCCCGGCAGCCTGGGCCAGTGGATCAGAAGGACTCCGCAGTCTAACAGCTGAGCCATATCTGGCGGGCCCGGATGGCCTGGGGACCGGTCAGTTGGATGGGATGTATGTTCTTCTGGCAGATGGTTCGGTCAAGTTTGTGTCGAAAGAGACAGACCCCCGGATTTTCCGCCGGATGGCCGCCATGGCAGATGGATTGCCCTTGAACGCTGCGATCCCGGGAGAACCCGGACCGCTCGCTGAAGAAGTCCACATGCCGCAACCGGTGTTGCCTCCCGCAGCGGCCCTGAGCGACCCTCCAATTACCGTGGAGCTGGCCCCAGACCACCCGGCGGTCGACGTTGTCCGGCAACTGGCCGTGCCTTTGAAGCGGTTTCGGTTATCGCAACCCACCCCCTTGCGAGCCGTACTTCAGCAGTTTGCCGAGATGTCCGCTGTACCGATTGACCCCACGGGGCTGATGGCTATGGAAAAACTCGACCATCTGGTGACAGTGGATCAGTCCGACACAACGCTGGGTGCGGTGTTGGCTGCCATCTTGAGCCAGGCAGGTCTGGCCTACGAGATCGACGCGGAGCGAATTCGTCTGTCCGAAGCTCCGCCGCCGCCCCCACCCGAAAAATCCCTGCTGCCAGCCCTCTGAAATCTCTGGCAGCCCGCGATCCAGAACGCTAAACTCCGCGTCCCACTCAGGGAACCTGGAGAGGTGGCAGAGTGGCCGAATGCGCCGGTCTCGAAAACCGGTATACCCGAAAGGGTATCGAGAGTTCGAATCTCTCCCTCTCCGCTTGATGATACAAGGTAAAACACTAGGTATCACGCCGGA